>JAOAPL010000151.1 GCA_025462925.1 Acidobacteriaceae bacterium | reverse complement strand
ATGAATCCAAATCCCTTTGCATCGTTAAACCACTTTACTGTTCCTTGTTCCATTGTGTTGATTTTCCTTTTTCAATTGATTGTTACGCCGAAGGAATCGGAGAAAAACTGTGGCAGGGACTTGCTTTCCAGCGAAGAGACTGCATGCACCGCTCTTAACGTAACTTAGCCACACACTCTATCAGGTTCTCCCCAAGAATCCAACGATTTCCTGCTAAATCGGGCAACCCGCTGCCTGGGCTCAGGCAATTACTTTCTCGCCAACCCAGCCACAGGCGCACTCATCCTTCCTTGCAGGCGGAGGACAATATGGAGAGCAAAGCGAAGGTCGCGGGACATCCGGTTCATCCCATGTTGGTGGCATTTCCCCTGGGACTTCTGGGAACAGCGGCCATCTTCGACGGAATCCAGAAAGCCACCGGAAACGAGCGCTGGTCAGAAGCAGCGCACTACATGATGGCCGCGGGCCTGATTGGCGGGGCGGCAGCCGCAGTGCCCGGACTGATCGACTACCTGGAGATCCCGGAAAAGACCCGGGCGCACAATATCGGCCTGCTGCACGGGATCGGGAATGCGGCCGTACTGGGGATTTTTGCAGCGAGCTGGGCGATGCGCCGGCAGAATCCGGGACGACCGAGCGGAGCGGCCATGGCGCTGTCGTTTGGTGGGATGGCGCTTTCGATGGTTACCGGCTGGCTGGGCGGAGAACTTGTGGACAGGCTGGGAGTGGGCGTGGACGATGGCGCGAACCTGAACGCACCTAACTCGCTGGCCGGGCGTGCTGCCCACGAATGGACGCCGGACAGACTCCCCTCGGATCGACTCACCGCCTAAACTTCGCAGCGGAATGGAACGGTGGCATGGAAAGGGCGGCATGGAAATCTGCGCGGGTCTGGTAATGTATTCGGCAGGATTCTGAACTGCCTTGGACCCACTCACACATCTCCTGACCGGCGCGGCGCTCAGCCGCTCCGGTTTGAACCGCAAGACGGCGCTGGCGACGCTAACGCTGGTGCTCGCAGCTGAAGCTCCTGACCTAGACATCATTACCAACTTTGCCGGGCCGGTAGAAGGCTTCGCGCACCACCGCGCTTTTACGCACACCTTTTTAGGCGTGCCGTTCATGGCGGCTGGTGTACTCGCGATGGTTTACCTCGCTCACCGTTTGCAGGAGAAGCGAAGGTTGCAGAACCAAAAATTCGCAGCCGCCCGCGCCAATCCGGGTGACGACCACGTTCCAATCGTAATCCCGCGGCTGCCGGTCCGTTGGGGGCTGCTGTATGCATATGCCGTGCTGGCGACGCTGAGCCACATCCTGCTGGATTTCACAAACAGTTATGGCGTGCGACCCCTCGCTCCGTTTAATTGGCATTGGTATGCCTGGGACATCGTGTCCATTGTGGAGCCGTTGATCACAGTGCCATTGCTGCTCGCTATGATCGCACCGTGGTTTTTTGGACTGGTCAGCGGCGAAGTGGGCGCACGGCGAGACCGATTTCCCGGACGCAAGTCGGCAATCGCGGCTTTGGTGATCATGTTGCTGGTCTGGTGGGTGCGCGATTACAACCATCGCAGGGCGATCACGCTGCTCCAAGCGGAGACCTACAGTGGCGAGGAACCGAAACGCATGATGGCCGGCCCCTATCCGCTGAATCCGTTCAAGTGGCTGGGCGTTGTGGAAACGAAGGATTTTTATCAGAGCATGAATGTGGACACTCAGAAAGATGAGGTCGACCCCGAGCACCGCGCCATGGTGCGGTACAAACCGGAAGAGACGCCGTATTCGCTGGCAGCGAAGCGGTCGCCAATGGGTCGCGTTTATCTGGACTGGGCGCGGTTTCCTTACACCGAAGTGCAACTTATCAATGAAAGAGAAGGCGGCGGAGCGATCGTGCATATGCATGACCTGCGTTTTGTCTATCCCGACACAAAAACGGACCTGCTGAGCGTCTCCATCGAAGTGGACAAAAAGTTGCGGGTGGTAAGCCAGAGGATGGGCCCTCGCGAAGAGAAATGTAAAGGTGTTGGTTGCGTTCCTCTGGATTAAGCAGAGTGGATGTGCGATGCTATCGGTATGGGAAATAAAAATACACAAAAACGCGAAAAGAAAAAACCAAAGCAGAAGAAGTAAAAGGACGCAATGCGCGTCCTAGACCATCCTGTGAATGTTCTGGAAACAGACCGCCTGGTGCTTCGCAGGATGTCAGTGGACGACGCGCCTTTCATCCTGCAGCTCTTGAACGAGCCGTCATTCCTTCGCTTTATCGGCGACAAGGGCGTTCGCACGTTGGACGACGCGCGCAAGTACATCCTCACTGGCCCTATGGCCAGCTATGAGCGCTTCGGCTTCGGACTCTGGTTGACTCTGCTGAAAGAGAGCGGAGTGCCGATCGGTATCTGCGGGCTTCTGAAGCGCGAGACGCTGAAAGATATCGATCTCGGTTTCGCATTTCTCCCCCAATTCTGGCGCAAAGGTTATGCGGTTGAATCCGCGATAGCCGTGATGGCATATGGCCGAACTACGTTCGCGCTGAAGCGTATTGTCGCAATCACGTCGTCGGCCAACGATGCGTCGATGAACGTGTTGGAAAAATTGGGATTCGGATTCGAAGAGATGGTCAGATTGTCAAAGGACGGGCCAGAGATGAGGTTGTTTGGGGTAAAGACGCCCGCTTGACGTCCCCGCCGATAGAAGCAACAATGGACAGTTGCAGTAGCTAAGATCCCGAGGTGCTCGATGCTTGCTTATTTGTTCGTATTACTTGCGGTAGCAGTGCGGTTTCTGCCCCATACGTTTCACTTCACCCCAGTCGGCGCTGCGTTGTTGTTTTTTGGCGCAAAGCGGTCGCGCAAGGAGATGTGGGTTCCCGTCCTGCTGCTCGCTTCGTCTGACATTGCCCTGAACCTGTTCGTGTATCACTACCCGATAGGAGTCAGCACTTTTGTCAGCACAGCGTGGTATGCCGCTGCGGTGTTGATCGGTGGCTTGATGAAGAACAGCACATCGGAGCACAAGTTCAATCTTCCCGTGGTCGCTGGCGGTGCGCTGGCGAGTTCCACGTCATTCTTCGTAGTCAGCAATCTTGGCGTTTGGGCGTTTTCCACGATGTATCCGCACACGCTGGCTGGATTGGGAACCTGCTTTGTGATGGCCATCCCGTTCTTCCGCGGGACCTTTGCTTCTGACATGATCTACACGCTGGCAATCTTTGCCGCGCCAGTGGCGGTTGAGGCGGTTCGTCGTTTGACGGAGCCGGAAGGAACGGCAGCGGCGTAAGTTTTTAGTTGGAAATTTAGAAGGGCGCGAGCTTCGCGCCCTTTTTTTGCAATCTGGAGTGGATGACCTCAGCGGCTAAAGCCGCTATCTATTTCTGCGCCTCAATGCAGGCCTGAAGGCCTGCGCCACCCGGGCTCTAGCAAAGATGGCTTAGCGATCGAACCTCAGCGGCTAAAGCCCATTTGTATCTTCAATCGCTTGCGGCACGACTGAAGTCGTGCCCTCTCAAAGCAACAGCGTTGGATCAATGCAACAGGATTGGATCTACTTCCTCCGCAGACACACTAGCTGCGCGAATGTGGGGCAGCCCGCACTTAGAGATCAGGCCAAAACGGTGGTACTTTTCCGGCGGAAGAACCGGATCCCGAAGTAGAGCGCAACCGCAACGATTGCGAAGATTCCGACCGCGGCAAGATGGTCCTTGAAGACCGATCGGACATCCTCTCCGAAGCGGATGGTGAGAAATGCCAGGATCCCGCAGCGAAGCAATCGTCCGGAAAAGATTGCCAGCATGAAGAGAGGAATACGCATCTCAAAAACACCGGCGCACAGGACGAAGAGCTTGAACGGCGTGCCCGGCGGCAATAGGCACGGAATCATCAAGAAGAAGAATTCCTGACTCTCAAACTTGTCGCGTAATTGCTCCAATCGCTGGTGGTCAATACGTTTCAGCAACAGCAGTTCGCCGCCGGCGCGGCCGATCCAATACGGCACCAGGCTTCCGAGTACGGAACCGATCGCGGAAGAGATGCAATAGAAGGCGACCAATCCCAGATTGTCGCGTGATGCCCATACGTATCCGATGATTATGGGGTCAACGGGAATGCCCAGTGCGGCCGCATCGGTGGTGGAAATGGCGAATGGTGCCCAAATACCGAGAGGCACCAACATGGCGAGGAGAAAGGCCTTGTACTTGGCAAATCCAAGTTTCAGTTTTATGAGAAAAGACTTCAAGTAGAGGCGCTCTGAAAAGTAAGGTGTTTAAAGTGTAACAGCAGGCTTCTGCGGAGGCCTTCGCAACACTTGAGCCGTAATCAAAAGACAATGCCCGGCATCTTCTCGTGACTGGTCTTGCCATTGAGCAAATCGATTGCGTGCGAGACCAGGTGCAGCACCGTTGACAGAGACTCCACGGCGCCCTTCGGATTCCCGGGCAGGTTCAAAATCAGCGACTTCCGTCGTGCTCCGCAGATAGCACGGCTGAGTGGCGCGAATTTTGTCTGTTTCAATCCTTCCGCCCGCATCAGTTCGGCGATTCCGGGAACTTGCTTGTCGCATACCGCGGCAGTGGCTTCGGGCGTAACGTCGCGGGGAGATAATCCTGTTCCGCCGGTGGTTACGATAAACTGCGCGACTTCCGACATTTGAATCAGCGTTGCTGAGATACGTCCTTGATCGTCAGGCGAGACATCGCGGGACACAACGACAAACCCTTTTTGCTGGAGGAGAGTGACAATGGCGGGACCTGCGAGGTCTTCCCTTTCGCCCCGGTGAGTGGAATCGCTGATGGTGAGGACTGCGGCGGTCATAAGGCAGTAGTCAGTAGCTAGTAGTAAGTGGTCAGCGCGCGATGCTGCGACTCGTATTCTAACCTTCTAAGACATTCTCTTCTGCGTCGCGGTTGGCTTCGTCGAGCAAGCGGAGACCTTCCATGAGCAAGCCCTGCGTGGAGCGCGTGGTGGTCTGTTCGGCACTGCTGCCGGTGAAGTCGATGGAAAAAGTTCCGTCCACCCACGACATGACTTTGTAAACGGCCTCATCACCTTTGCTGGCGCCGAATATCGCGTGATTGATCTGGCCGTCAGAAAAAAACATCTGGCACTTCTCGCCGCTGTTGGAGAGCGTGAGCGAACAACTCTTGTGTCCCATCTCCAGCGACTGAAAAAGGTCCATGATGTTCATCTGCGCCAGACTGCCGCGCAAAGTGCTTTCACCCGGGGCCTCACGCGCCATTTTTTCGAGCGCGACTTTGTCCACAACTTTCTTGATGCGGGAGACGGCTTCCTTCAGGAAGAACGGCTTTTCGATGTAGTCCTCGACCGAATCCTGCACCATCTTCAGTTTTTCGGTGATGTCGGCGCGGCTGGCCACCATGATGAGTGGGATCTTCGCGGTGCCAGTGCGGGACTTCAGTTTTTCTAGCAGCTGACGGCCGTCGAGTCCGGGGATGCTGTAGTCGGTAACGATGAGGTCAGGCGGATTTTCAATGCAACGCAATAGAGCATCGGTGCCGTCATTCGCGATAGCGACTGTGCATATATTTGCAAGCGACTGCCGCAACATCTCCCGGATCATGGGATTGTCATCGACCAGGAGAACTGTGACGTTGGCAGGCATGGGTGGTGTTACTTCTTCCTACTTGGAGGCTTCTTCTTGCTTCCCGTTTTGCTATTGGTTGAGTAAGACGAAGCCGCGCGGACGTAATCGCCCGACTTGCCTCCGGTCTTTTTCTCCAACACAACCTCGCGGATGGCAATGCCCTTATCCAGGGCCTTGCACATGTCGTAAACGGTAAGAGCGGCGACGCTGGCGGCCACCAGGGCCTCCATTTCCACGCCGGTTTGCCCCATTGTAGTGACTCGCGAGGTAATAGCAACGCCATTCTCGCACACGTTTGCGGCCACTTCAACGTGCGTGAGAGGCAGGGTATGGCACATTGGAATCAGTTCCGCGGTGCGTTTCGCGGCGGAAATCCCTGCGATTCGAGCGACTTCCAGCGGATCACCCTTCTTGTTCTTCGGTAACGCTCTCAACACCGCCGGCGACATTTCCACAAAAGCGGAGGCCTCGGCCAGACGCTTGGTCGTCTTCTTGGGAGAGACGTCAACCATGCTGGCGCGGCCTGCGGAATCGTAATGGGAGAGCTTGGGCATGAATTGTTCGTGTTCAGCTACGCGGCAGAAGTGAGACGAATTCTCCGGCGGCGATCCGTTCGAGGTCTGGCGGGACCACGAGAAAACAGTTGGCGCGAGCCACGGAAACGATGTCGCCCGAGCCCTGCCATCCTACCAGTTCTACTTCCGGATTGGCATGGCTGCCGAAGACGCGGGCGGGCAGAAATCGGGTGAGACCGGGCTTGGTTTTAAAGTCAGCCTTGAGCTTCGCCTGCACAAACAGCAGGGACGATGGAGACGCGCCGCTCAGGGCGTCGATCATTGGCCGGGCGAAAAGCTCGAAGGTGACCATGGTCGATGTGGGATTGCCGGGAAGGCCGAGAAAATATTTTTGTTTTCCACCTTTGGAAATTCGACCGAAGACGATGGGCTTGCCCGGTTGGATCATCGCGCCAGTGAAGAAGATCTCAGCCCCGAACTCGCGCAAGATCTCTTCGACCAGATCGAATTTGCCCATGGAGACGCCGCCACTTAAGAGCAAGAGCTCGGAGTAAAGGCCGTCCTCGATGAGTTCGCGAAGACGGGTGCGCTCGTCTGGTGCAATGGGCAACTGCACCGGATCTGCACCCGCAGCCAGCACCTGCGCTGCCAATGAAAAACTATTGGAGTTGCGAATCTGATTGGGGCCGGGCGTGGCAGAAATGTCTACGACCTCATCGCCGGTGGAGAGGATTGCTATGCGCGGCTTTCTGTATATGCTCACCTTGCTCTTGCCGACGGAGGCAGCAACCGCGATCTGCGGATACGAGATACGGCTTCCGCACTTCAGCAGGATCTGATTGGCATGTGCTTCGCTACCGGTGGGAACGATGTTGTCTCCCGATTTCACACCGCGGGTGATCTCCACGTGATCGCCAGTAGCGGATGTGTATTCGACCATGACTACGGCATCGGAGCCGTCCGGGACGGGTGCTCCAGTCATGATCTCGACGCAGGTTCCGGACATAACGGGACCGACCTCCGGTGGCAGCGATGTCCCCGCTTTGATCTGGCCGATGACTTTCAACTTTGCAGGAAGGCTGCTGAGGTCTTGTGCGCGCAGAGCGAAGCCGTCCCGCGTAGCGCGGGGAAACGGCGGGAAATCGCGATCAGCAGCGATGTCCTCGGCGAGGACTCGGTTGAGGGAATCGAGAATGGAAAGCAGCTCGGTTTCGCGCGCCTGCGCGTGCAACATCGCCGCGTGCTGCTCGACACAAGCGCGGGCGTCGGCAAATGAGAGCACTGAATTGGGCGCGGTCGAGGCCATTCACAATGATTCTAAAACCTTAGCGATTCTAAAGCGTAAGCAAAGAAAAAGGGCGGCATAGAAAAGCCGCCCTTTCAGGTTCAACCAACAAATCACTTTGTCTTCTTTTTGCCACCAATACTGGTGGTTACCGTTGCGCCAACACTGGTCAGCATCTGCTTGGCCGGTTCAGCGAGCGGACCATCGGGCGCCAGTTCCAGATATTTGTTGAACGCTTCGGTGGTTCCCGGCACGGGTACCATCTTGTCACCTTTAAAGGTCGCCTTGCCCAGCAAAGCGATGCCTTTGTAATAGTACGGCTCCGGCTTTTCGGGGCTAGCGGCAATCGCTTTGTCGTAGGCGGCGATCGCTTCATCGGGCTTGTTCGCATTCGTCAAAGTTGCGCCCAGGTTGAAATAGTAGCTGCCGGCATTCGCAGGATCGACTTGGGTGGCGGTATTGTAGGCAGCAATCGCCTCTTCAACCTTTCCCGTCTTTGCCAGCGCTTCACCAAGATTGTTGTTGTAGGGACCGACCAAGGCTTTTGTCGCAGGAGTTGTAGAGGTACTGGCGAGTTCAATGGCTTTCTTATAGCTGGTCGCTGCTTGGGTGTATTTTTCCGTCCTGGACGCGGCGTCCGTGTCCTTCCGCGCTGTTATGAGTTGAAGTTCAGCAAGTCGGCCCCAGAGCAAGTCCCTGCTGGGATCCATCTGGGTGGCCTTAGTCATAATCCCGACGGCTTCGTCGATATTTCCGGACTGCTGTGCCGTACGGGCCTGGGCCAGCATCTCGTTCAAACCCTTGATGGTGCTGTTCTCTTTCTCGATCTTCTCCGCTTCCTTCTTCTGCTCTTCGGTCATCTTTGCCTGACCCGAAGCCTTGGCGTCTGCCGCTTCTTTGGCCAGATTGAGATCCAGTACGTTGAGAGAGTCCTCTTTTTGCAGGCTCATGTTGTACTGGTGGATTGAAAATAGCGGTTTTCCATCTTTACTGAACGTAACCTCATAGACTCCAGGGGTGATACCGATGGAGTAGTATTCGCCTTTGTTATCAGTCTTCAGGTGATACTTCGCGCCGTTCACGCTGTTGACCAGATTAACGACTGCGTCGGGAATAGGCTTGCCGGCCTGATCGCTGACTTTGCCTTTCACTTTGCAATATCCGGTTTGTGCCGCTGCGGGCATTGCGACCAGAGAGACGAGCATGATGGCCAAAAACCCGGCCAAATACTTGGTTTTCATTTGAAGCCTCCGAACACAAGAATTCGTTTCACCAATGAGTGCACAGTTCAAAAAAGTCACCGTCCCACGCCTCAAAGTAAAAACCAACGGCGGACAGAGTGCAAGCCTGTATTCCTAAAGTTTAGTACGTTAGATGCTGAATCCGCTAGAATTGCCGTTTTTCAGGCAACTTCCCTTGAAGGCCGCTAAACACCTTTGGTCATCGGCTCCCAGATAAACTTATGAATCTGCAAGCCTAACCGGACATTCAACCCGTCTTCCAATATCCAGTCCACGAGATCCCGCGGATCGAGCATGCAATTTGCCGCATCGCGCGCGGGGCCAGCGTCCTTCCGAAATGCCGGGGAGAATAGCACCGAGTTCACCCGCCGCTCCAAACCATGTTCCCGGGTAAAGTCACGGGCGAATTCGTAATCCAGGCGGTCGGCAAGGACAAATTTTACCTCGTCGCGAGTTGTCAGGGCATGCAGGTTCGGCAAATGAAAGCGGCCGCCTTCTCCCGACTGCGGACACTTCACATCTACGATCTTGTGCACTGCTTTGGGAACGTTCGCCAATGGCCGCTCGCCGCTCGTTTCCATGAGAAGCTCGTGTCCCGAAGCGAGCAGCCGGTCGATCAGCGGAAGCAATTCCTTTTCCTGCAACATCGGCTCTCCACCGGTGATCTCGATGAGTTTCACCGGAACGAGTTTCGCGATTTCATTTTCCACTTCTTCCAACGACATCTTCTTACCGCCACTGAAGGTGTATTCGCTGTCACACCAGACGCATCGGAGATTGCACCCGGCGAGGCGGACGAAAATACATGGCAATCCCGAAAAGGTGGACTCACCCTGTACCGATTTGTAAATCTCAATGATGTGCATAAAAAGCAGTGGCTAGTGGCCAGTGACCAGAAATACCCAGTTCGAATTATTCGAAATAAGTGGCGTTGGTGGTGTCGGTCTCGAACATGGTGACCGCTTTTACAGAGACCCGCCCGTTGGTGACCGACTGAAGTTTGCCGTTAGTCTCCTGATAAAAATACCGGGCCAGATTCTCTGCTGAAGGATTCAGCTCTGTAAACGGAGCGATCTCATTGATCATCTGGTGATCGAGTCGCCCGACTACGCTGCGCATCACGCTCTTCAGGTCTTTGAAGTCGAGCAGCAATCCGGCCTTGTCGAGTTCGCGGCCCTGCAAAGTGACCAGCACTTTGTAATTGTGGCCGTGCGGATTTTCGCACTTGCCTTTGTAATTGCGCAGGTAATGGCCTGCCGCAAATGTCTCTTCCACGGTTACTTCGAACATCCGCCCTCGCGCCCCTGCCGCTTGTGTGCAGCGCGGGCCTGTGTGCAACCTTCTATTTTAGCGCGAAGTACTACCGGGGTGCTTATTCAGGCTCTGGGGCTCGCCGATTCGCTTGATATCAGTGGGTTCTACGCATCCAGAAACTCGATGGCCACACGCGTCTGCCGTCGATGGTTGGAATGAACTGCTTCTTGGCCTCAGGCATGCGAAGGTAGCTGTCCCGCCATTTCGGAAAAGATTCTTCCAGGGCGTCGGGATGGAAAAGTTGCATGGCGCTGCTGGCCCACAAGACTTCAAAGTTCGAATTGAAGGTCAAAAACGCTTGCAGTAAATACTGTTCTGACCAGAAGCAGAAGGCTTCCATCACGGAAGCGCGAGGATAATCAGAAGGCAGGAAGATGTCATGGACGTGGACGATCACGCCCTTTTGCAGGCGGGGCAATATCTCCAGGTATTCGTATATGACGTCGTTGCCGATCGAAACGACATGGCTGGAGTCGATGAACAGTATGTCACCGCTGCCCAGGGATTCGAAGAGGTCCAGATGCACTTGTTGCACCGGTTTCTCAATCAATGTCGATAATCCGGGTATGCCCTGCTTGAGTACCTTGTCGGGCATGGGCTCGATGGTGATCAATTCGCAGTTGGCGCGATCTCGGCGAACATTCTCGCGGATGGCGCGCGAGGTAACGCGCGTGGAAAATCCACCGCCGATCTCAATGATTCGCTTCGGCTTATAGTGCCGGACCATGCAATACAAGGATTCCGCGTCAACACTCTCGTACAAGCCATTGTTGCCGTGATATTCGTATGCCGGCGTCGCAGGAGCATCGGGATAAGAGAATTCGGCCTTATACCGTGATGCAATATGCTCCAGGAATTCCAGCTGGTTCTCGAGCCGCAGATCGACGCCGACGGGATTCGCGATCATGGGCCAATCGCGCTGCTCCAATTCCGCAAGATACGGGATGGGCCAATAGAAATGGCGTGGCGTAACATTCACGCCCATTTTTTGCAGCAACTTGAAAGCGGCAATAATCAGCGGGCGAACGCGGGCATTACGCCGCATTCCCATGGCTACATTTAAGAAACCTGGAGTGGTCTGGTCAATCGCAATTGCAGGAGCGTTATTAGACATAGTTATCGATGAAAAACATCCGCACTGTGTTGGATAGATTCAGACGAGCAAAGGTTGGAAGGTGAGAGACGAAGATCTCGGAGCAGAAATTACACGGTTGAAAATTGCTCGTCGGGAATTCGCGATGCGAGTTGATGAACCGGGTTGTCCGGAGTGGTGCGCCAACCCCAGTTACCGAAGCCCAAAGAAGAACTCCACGTCCGCCAAGTCCGTACTTCGCTTGTACTTTGGCAAGCTGTCCAAGAAGACCTTGCCATAGCGCTGCGTGCGAATGCGGTTGTCCAGCAGCACGAGCACTCCCCGGTCCTTGAGCGAGCGGATCAATCTACCGAATCCCTGTTTTAACGTGATCACTGCTGCCGGAACCTGGTAATCGAAGAATGCGTTGCCGCCATCGGAATTGATGGCGTTGATGCGCGCAGCCACCACTGGGTCATTGGGAACCGCGAACGGTAGCCGATCGATTATCACGCAACTCAGTTGCTCACCTTGCACGTCCACACCCTGCCAGAAAGATGATGTCCCAAATAGGACGGCGTTCGGTGTGATACGGAATTCATCGAGTAGCGCGTTCTTCGGGGCACTGCCCTGAAGGAGCATGGGAAATTCCAACTCGCCGAGCAGACGCTCATAAACGTCATTCATCAACGCATAACTGGTAAAGAGACAGAACGCCCTGCCCTGTGAACATTCCAGCACGCGGCGGATCTTGTCGGCGGCGCGGCGCGGGAAATCCTCCGCGCGCGGATCGGGCAGATCAGGTGGCACATAGAACAAAGCCTGCTGCGCGTAATCAAAGTGCGATGGCACCACGAGTTCGCGGGCGTGTTCTAATCCCACACGCTTGCGCATGTAATCGAACCCACCCGAGACAGCAAGCGTGGCCGAGGTCAGCACAGCAGTCTCTACATTCTCGAAAAGGGTCTGCTTCAGGATCTGCGACACATCGATCGGCGTGGCCTGAAGAAAAACGTTCTGCTGTCCGCCGCGCCTCATACCTCCACTCCCGCGGCGCTCGATCCAGAAAACAGTGTTGCGGTCGCGCGATTCCATGATGAATGACAGTTGGGTACTCAGTTCGTTCACGCGGCGAATGAAATTAAAGACTTCTTCCGGCTTCTGCTGCATGCCCTCCAGTTCGGAAGAGAGCCGCGTCAGCGCGTTCATGATGGAGAGATATTC
>JAOAPL010000146.1 GCA_025462925.1 Acidobacteriaceae bacterium | reverse complement strand
TCATGAACTCGGCATTGCGAACGCTTGTCAGCGGCCAGATGCCCGCGACTACTGGAATCCGGCAATGTTCGATACGTCGCAGAAAATTCTCCAACAGCGCCAGATCGAATACCGGCTGAGTGATCGCGAATTCGGCGCCGGCCTCGACTTTGTATTCGAATCGGCGAATCTCCTCATCCAGATCATCGACTCCGGGATTCGCGCCTACAGAGATCGTAAATCCCGTCGAACTCCCGACAGGATTACCACCAATATCGAGTCCGCGATTGAGATTGCGCGCGATGTTTACCAAGCCGATGGAATCGACATCGAACACCGCGGTTGCATCCGGATAATTGCCCATCTTGGGCGGATCGCCGGTAATGCATAGGACGTTCTTCAATCCAATGGCCGAAACTCCCAGCAGATCAGACTGAATGCCAAGCACATTACGGTCGCGGCAGGTGTAATGCAGAACCGTCTCAATGCCTACCTGTTGCTGGATCAGGATGCACAGCATCACGTTGCTCATGCGCGCGGAGGCACGAGGGCTGTCGGGAATATTGATGGCATCCACGCCGACAGATTTCAGGAATTGCGCGCCGGCTATCTCTTTCGCCGGATTAATACCCTTGGGCGGAACTATTTCCACCAGCGAGAGGAATTCTCCGTTGGCGATCTTGGCGCCGACTTTCGATCGTGTTTCAAGCGCCGGCACTGCGACCTGAGACTCGACTTGATGTGCTGTGTGCACATGAAAGCTAGTCGTTTTCACATCAGTGTTGCGTAGCGCAGAGTGCATCGAGCGCACATGGTCAGGCGTAGTCCCGCAGCATCCGCCAATGAGTTGCACGCCCGCCTTTACGAACTTCTTCGCATAGCTGGCCATGTACTCGGGTGAGCAGAGATATATGTTGCGCCCTTCGATGGAACGCGGCATGCCTGCGTTGGGTTGCGCGGCCACCGGCTTCTCCGTGACTTCGCGCAGCTTCTCGATCGCTTCCAGCATTGCCACCGGACCAACACTGCAATTGCAGCCGACTACGTCTGCGCCCCACTCGTCAAGTTTGGAACCAAATGTCTCCGGGCTGGAGCCGTCAAGACAATTGCCATCTTCATCGATGGTGACCAGCGCGACCACTGGAATATTGGGGTCTGCGGCGCGGCAGGCGATGATCGCCTGATGGATCTCTTCAAGGTATCCGAAGGTTTCCAGCATGAACAGATCGACGCCGCCTTCGGCAAGGGCTATCGCTTGCTCGCGAAACGACGCACAAGCTTCTTCGAGGGAAGTCTTTCCCAGAGGCTCGATGCGCACGCCGATGGGCCCAATGGATCCGGCTACGAATGGGTCGTCGCCTTTCTTATGTACTGCCTCGCGAGCCAGGCGCGCTCCGGCGATGTTGATGTCCCGGACGCGGTCAGCGAGTCCGTGCCGGGCCAAACGAAACGAATTCGCGCCAAAGGTGTTTGTCTCTATTACCTGCGCACCGGCGGCCAGGTACTCTGAATGGATACCGCGGATGAGGTCTGGCTGGGAAAGGTTCAGCTCGTCATAACAGCGGTTGATGAAAATGCCCTTCGAGTACAGAAGTGTGCCCATGGCTCCATCGCAGAGCACCGGCGCCGCCGCAAGCCGCTTAAGCAGATCAGAGGACATGTGAACAGAATATCAGATGAAAATCGTATATTGCCTGACGCGCTCCTTCAGGGGGCGTGAGTTCTTGCTGTTATAATTTTGCATTCACACGAATGAAGAGCGCGCTCTTGGGTAGGCGGGCAATGCCGCGAAACCCAGGTGGAATAATGAGGAGTCATAGTTGAAGTCAGCATTCTTAGTCTTGTTTTCGATATCTCTTGGTTTGCTGCTTTTGTCCGCGGGCTGTGGCGGGTCTAACGGTACGACCACAACTACTACGACCGGCATTCCGAGTGCAACTAAACGCGCGTTCCTGCTGAATCAGTTTTCGAATGCGGTCCAAATCGTTGACGCGCAAAAGGACGTGATTGTAGGCACAGCTATCTCCATCAGCCAGCCTGAGATTCTGGTGGTGATGTCCAACCAGAAGTCGCTGGTCTATAGCGGAAGCAATGGCGGCCTCTCAATTATCGACGACGCCACAGAGTCAAACGTCGGCACATTTGCCACGCTGCAAGCACCCACTGAAAGCATCGTTGTCACTCCCGACGCAAGGTTTGCCTATGCAGCGCTTCCAGCATTGGGCAAGATCGCGGTTGTGGATCTGTCCGGAACCGCTGGTATTACCCCAACACTCATTCCCGACGATTCGGCGGCTGTCCCAACTATCCCCGGGGTGCGGCGTTTGGTAATGACCAAGAATGGCAGCACGATCCTCGCCTTCAGTGGCAATTCCAATTCAGTCTCGTTCGTCGATACCGCAAATTCCAATGCGATCACAAACGTCGCGGGTCTTGATCGTCCGTACACGGCTGTGATCAGCAGTGACGATACGAAAGCCTACATCCTGAATTGCGGCAAAGAATGCGGCGGAACCCAGGCCAGCGTCACTTCATTGACGTTGAGCGGTAAGACTGTGGGTACCACCTCAAACGTTGCTGCGGCCACAGTCGGAGTTGCAGACTCTAACAATCTCTACGTTGCAGGCACCGACGTCACCGCCAATCAGGGCAAGCTCACTGTACTGAACCTCAGTTCGCTAACACCCTCTGCCACAGTGCCAACCATCAGCGATGGACTGCACACCACAATTGGATTGGGAGCAAACAATAAGCTTTACATCGGAGCGCGTGCCTGCACCAACTCGGGGGGAAGATGCCTCTGGGTTTACGACATCAGCAAATCGACTGCATCAATGATCACCGGTAACACCAACGCACCCGCGTTCGGTGACGTGCAGGCAATCACTCCCATCAAGAACCGCAGCGTCGTTTACATCATTCAGGGCGGCGTCATCGAGGTCTATGACACGACAACTGACCTCCCGCAGACGAATCCGACCATTCTGGTTTCAGGCAAGGTTGTGGACGTGAAGGAAGTGGATTAATTCAGAAGCGTTCCGCCAAGCCGCCGCAAATACAAGTCAACTCAATACTGTTGTTTTGATCAACTGTCCCGCAGGGACGACCGATAGTAGCCCGGCACGCCAGTGCCGGGTAACGTTAGTGAATTTGATCGAGTCCCGCAGGGACGACTGAATGCTTTGAGAAGGCACGACTTTAGTTCTTGGGTCTGCGCTGAGCGCAGCCGAAGTTTGCCGCCGATCCGTTGAAAATACCAATCAGCCCAACGCTGTTGCTTTGAGAGGGTACGACTTCAGTCGTGCCGCGAGCCGTCGAAATATGAAAGGGCTTTAGCCCCTGAGGTACGCTCATCGCGCAGACAACGAATTTCTCCGCAAAGGCTCAGGCCACGTTAGGGTTGGAGAATTAACTTGTGCGCGGCCGATTGCTCTACGCTGTTCGCGGAGAAGGGCAGCTTGAAGCTCTTGCCGCTGTACCATGCTGGCCACTGATCAAGATAATGCGGGCTGAAGACCTGTCCGGATTCGCCTACCACGATGTTCAGCGTAGAGGCGTCAAAGTCAGCGAAGTCAGTGGTCATGCGCTCTGAAGCGCCAAAGATTTTGCCCGCTGCTTTCACCGTGAGACTGCCGTTTCCGGACTGTGGGTGATCGCCGGGTCCAACCAGATGTTGAAAGAAGGGCAGCGGAGGAGTCTGCGGCCCGCCGAAGATGGGATGACGGATGTCCACGCGGGAAAATTCTCCCCACTGCCATTTCTTAACGTCGCTGCCGTGGGCGGCGACGTTAAGCTTGTCATTGATGGCTTGATCGACAGCGGCGACCAGAAGATCGTCAAAGTTTGCATATCCTGGCGGGAGCCATCGCTGCGGCTTGTTCAATAGAAGCCTTTCCATGGCGACACTGGAGTTGAACCACGCATATTCTTCCCACTGCGGACCAAGTTTCGGCTCCAACATAAGTTTCCATAATTTTCGGCGTGAGAGAACAGTGAGTGCGGTAGCTACAGAATTCTGGTCGGTGTGTCCGTCCCACCCGCGCATGAAGTCCGCTGCCTGGTGGACTTCCTTGGAAGCATTCTTGGAATGATCGATGGCATAGACGAAATGGTTGGCGCAAAGGCGGTCGAATTCCGAGTAGTCGTCCATTTGCAGCGCCAACATGTCGCTCGAGCTGAACTTCTTGCCCGATTCCAGAACTTTGTAAATTCGTTCGGTGCGATACGGTGCTCCCCATTCGTTGGAAACCAGGTAGGGATAACCATCCGGAGCAATGCGCCCATTTGCCGTACCGATGACGCCACTTGGCGGATCATAGACACTGGGCAATTTGTCGAAGGGAATATAGCCGGTCCAGGAATGAGAATCGTCATTGCCGGGAACGGGAACCGCGCCATCTCCCGAGGCGCGCACCGGAACGAAGCCAGCCGCCTGGTATCCGATATTTCCATCAATGTCTGCGAAGACGATATTCTGGGTGGCGCCTCCAAAGCCGGATACTGCGGCACGAAAATCCTGCCAGTTTTTCGCTAGACCGAGTTCGTAGAAATGGAATGAGAGCGCGCGCGGATCATAGATCGTCCATTGCAGTGCGAGCTTGCGCGTCTCGCCAGGGAAGAGGTTGCTGACAATCGGGCCGTGGCGCGTGACGGCCACGTCGAAGACCACGTCCGCTGCGCCTTTTACCTTGATGACTTCGTGGTGCTGCTCCGGTTTCTGCCATCCGCTGGGGGTTTCGTATTCGCCGGCACTATTGAAATTCTCGATGAAGAGATCTTGGACATCAGGGGCAACATTCGTCATTCCCCAGGCGATGCGCTGATTATGTCCGGCGATGACGAAAGGAAATCCCGGGAAAGATACGCCGGCAACATCGTAATCGCTGGCGTTTAGGTGTACCTCATACCAAACGTTGGGAATGGAATGGTTGAGGTGCATGTCATTGGAGAGCAGCGGCTTTCCTGTGGTCGTATGCGCCCCTGAAACCACCCAATTATTCGATCCTGCGATGCAGCTATCGCAGAGGTCTGGGGCTTCGGAGTGATCGAGAAACGATTGCTCCTTATCTTCGTCAGTGCTGCTGGGCGGAACCTTCTGCTCAGCCGGCGGTGGAGTGAATTGTTGTTCTCGCGGAAGCGAGGATGGCGGGCGATCTCGCCATGAACTGTTGATATAGAGGTCGGCAGAAAGCTCCGGCCCCAGCTTTGCTTGCAGCCGTTCGCGCGTGTGCTCTCCGGGGAAACTGGTGCTGAGGCTCTCAGAGATGTTGATGCCAATAATGACGGAATCCACAGGAGTCCACGGACCCGGAGTGTAGCGTAGCATCCGGAATTCAATAGGCAGGTGGTCGCGCTGGCTTTCGATAAGAGCATTCACGCCGCGTACGTACGCATCAAGTAGATGCCGGTCGCGATCTGGAAGCGCAGACAGGCCGCGCTCGGCAGCGGCGCGGAGTTGCAAGTAACGATGTCGCCGGTCGGATTGCAAAAGCCCAGCACCAAAGATTTCCGACAGCTCACCCAAACCAAATCGCCGGGAGACGTCCATCTGCCACAAGCGGTCCTGCGCGGTGACGTAGCCCTGCGCAAACATCAGGTCCTCGATGGTCACGGCGGCGATGTGCGGAACGCCTTGCGCGTCGCGATTGACCGTGACCGGGGCAGAAAGCTCGTGGCCCTGAATCGCGATCGTGCCGTCCACTTGCGGGAGGGAAGCCGTCGCGGCATGGTGGAACCAATATCCCGCCAAAAATATGGCGACCAGCACAACGAACAGTAGCAGCGCAGTGATCCGAATTGCGAGAGCGAGTTTTCTGTGGGTGGATGGGCGACTCAGAACAGTTGTGGCCATTTTTTCGATTGTAAGGGCAGAAGCCGTCGCCCTGGCAACTATTTAGATTTCGCAGAAGAGAATTGCCGGATGGTATCCTGATGGGCGCGGTTGGCCGTCAATCCTTCGCAAACTGGTATTAAGAAGCTAAAATAAATCATGCTGCAAAAACGGATCGATGATCATGTTTCGATATCGCGCGAGTCATTGCGCGAGGCCCAGGAGCTATTTCATAGCCACCTGAAGAAGGTCGGGCTGAAACACACCGATCAGCGCGACACCATTCTGCGCGCCTTCCTCGAGACCCGTGAGCATTTATCCACCGATGAGCTGCATCGACTGGTGAAGAAGCGCGATCCGAAGATCGGCTTTACGACCGTTTATCGCACGCTGAAGCTTTTTGCAGAATGTGGACTGGCCAGCGAAGTAGCTTTTCATGATGGCATCGCGCGCTACGAACATCAGCACAACCGCCGAAGTCATCACCACATGGTCTGCACCGATTGCGGCAGTTCGGTCGAATTTTTTTCGCCCGAAGTGGACAAGGCGGAGCAGGAGATCGGCCGCAAGTTTCACTACGAAACCACCCGGCATACATTCCAGATCTATGGGCTATGCGAGGACTGTCGCAAGAAGGCGAACCCGCGACGGGTGATTTGACGCATTTTGCAAACAGAAGTCGAAAGGCCGCGAAAGCGGCCTTTTCGTTTTTGCTTTGAAGAGAGTTTCTTGTTTTGCTTTGCTCCCGGTTTTCTGGTAACGTGCCGCCGTTAGTGCGGATGATATTTCAGAGATGCCGAAAGGGGTACGGAGATGGCACAGTTTTGTTCAGGATGTGGCGCGCAGATGGCGGACGGGG
>JAOAPL010000137.1 GCA_025462925.1 Acidobacteriaceae bacterium | reverse complement strand
GCGTCGTCAGATAGGTCTTGCAGGTCTCGTAGATCAACTCGGAGATCTCAAGCATGCTGCGATGGACGGGCAGGTTCTTCAAGTTCATGTACATGCCCATGCCGAAGACCATTCCCAGAAGCGAAATGAACAGGCCGACGAGCAGCAGGTTGTGTCCGTCTGTTCCGAAGAACGGGACGCTATGCAGATTGGGCAGAACGAGATTTGCTTCTCCGCCGCCGGCTTCTTGGGCGAACGCGGAAGGCTGAAGTGCAAGCGCAGCGAGGATGCCCATCAGCATCAGCGCTGAACGGCGCATGCGCGCAACTTGCGCTATGGCGTGACTCAACATTTGTATTTTCCCCTCAGGTTAGAAGATGAATGTGTTTTGGCTACCGGAATCAGAACGAAATATTTCTCGTGCTTGAATCCTGCTCCGCGCTTCTACGCAAACCCTTAGGAAGGGAATAAGGTTTGGCCGCGTCAGGACACACAATGATATAGGGGGCAGCGAAAAGGGTCAATTTAGAACGGATATTTGTGATTTGTGAAGTGCGATTTGTGATTTGGCCCAAATCTACTTTTTACGCGAAGTATGTCTTGCTGCTCCGAAGATTGCAGTCAACTCTCGTGCCTCGATGAGAAGAGCTTCCAACTTCGAGGCTTTCACGATCTCGGTCTCCACCAGCATTTCCAGCCAAAACACTGATTCATCGGCTTCCTCCAGAACGATACCTAATTTCGAAATGAACTCTGCACGAGAACGGGCTCTGCCAACGGCGCGGTAATTAGCACCCACCGAAGTTCCCGACCGCAGTAGCTGTCTGCCTATCACTTGAGCATCGCTTGATGCCGGCAATGATCGGAACAGGCGAACTATTCGAATCGCGAAGTCCTTCGTGCGCGCTCGGAGTTGCTCAGGCGAGGTCATCAATTTGCCCTCAAATCACAAATTACAAATCAAAAATCACCAATTCTCAAAATCCCATGATGTTGTATCCGGCATCGACGTAGATCACCTCTCCGGTGATTCCGGTGCTGAGATCGGAGGCGAGGAAGAGGGCAGTATCGCCGACTTCGCTGGCGTCGATATTGCGTTTCAGCGGGGCGCGTTCGGCGTGGGACTTGAGCATATCGCCGAAGCCGGAGATGCCGCGGGCGGCGAGCGTCTTCACCGGCCCGGCGGAGATGGCATTCACGCGGATCTTGTTCTTGCCGATATCGGCTGCGAGATAGCGGACAGTCGCTTCCAGAGCGGCCTTAGCGACGCCCATGACGTTGTATCGGGGAACCACCCGCTCGGCACCATGATAGGTGAGCGTCATTACGCTGCCACCGGCTTCATCCGTCATCAGCGGAACGGCCGCACGTGTGACCGCGATGAGCGAATACACGCTGACGTCGTGCGCGATGCGGAATCCTTCGCGCGTGGTGAAGAGGAAATCATTCTTGAGTTCGTCGGCAGGGGCGTAAGCCACGCTGTGCACCAACGTGTGAATCTTCCCAAAGCGCGACTTCAATTCAGCAAATAGTTGTTCGATCTCCGCGTCATTGGAGACATCGCAGCGGAAGCCTTCCGCGCCGGGCAGGTCGGTGATCAGGTCCTTGGCTTCCTGCTCAAGTCGCTCGTTCTGGTAGGTGATGACGAGTTTCGCGCCGGCGGCATGAAGTTTCTGCGCGATGGCCCAGGCAATGCTTCTTTTATTGGCCACGCCGAAGACGATGGCTGTGCGTCCCTGCATGTTGATCATAGGTGGAAAAGGATAGCAGAAGAGCGTATTCACCACAGAGGCACGGAGGACACTGAGAAAGGCTAAGGGCGGTTTCTGGAAGGTGGCGAACGCACCACGTTCTACTCCACTTTCCTTTTCTCACTCTTGTTTCTCGAAATGAGCGTCTCTATTGCGATTGGCGGATAAAATCCCCACGTTAACTTCGCGAACGTGGGGCACCTGCTTGCTCAGCTAGAAACGAGAAACTAGAAACCACATTTTTGCTGCTCTCCGTGTTCTCCGTGCCTCCGTGGTGAATGCTTCATTCTGGAATTCCCATTTCGGGAATCATCAGGAATCTCGCTCCCAATTCTGCAACTCGAACAAAATGCGAAAGTTACTGACTAGTTGTTGATTAAAAAGTAATTCCTAGGTCCCATTTTGCAACTGAATCTCCGGAATGGGACACCTCCAAAGTCATTGCTAACTTGGTAAGCCATTCATTTCAAAGGCAAATTGTGACTTTGGGCAGAATTGGAACTCGGACTGCTTTAGGAATAGGCACAACCTGCCGATAAGAGAGGAATGAAGAAAAGCAGAGCAGTCATTATGTCCATCTCACGTCCAACCTCTTCCGCAACCGCCGCCAAAGCAAGCGGCGATAATGCTGCGCCCGAATCGAAGCCCAGGCTTTCTGTGACCTCCTCGCTGGATGCGTTGCAGAAGGAAGTACGAGAAACGCAGACTCGTTTGCAACTTTTCAAGAACGTGGCCGGAGAGATGAATTCCGGCATGCCGGTGCGGAAGATCATTGAACACACTTTCGCGGAGACACATAAGATTTTTCCGTCGCTGCGAATCTCGTATTGGATCGCCAGCACCATTGACAGGGCGAGAGTCGCGCACGCAGTGGGAGACTCCACGATGCCCCCCAACATTGGACTCGAAGTAGATCTCAGGGGAGCTGACCAGTTTGTTCGCGAACTCAAGCAGGGCAGGTGCGTCGCCGTCTCTGACGTATTCCAGGATGGGCGCACGGCTGTTTTCAAGGATGTTTTTGGCTGCGTGGGAAGCCGCGCCATTCTGGTCATCCCCGTAAAGAATGGCGATCATGGGATCTCCTTCGTCAGTTATGCAGCGTCTGAGGTACGCGAGTGGACGGATTATGAGACCGCGATCCTGACCGACATGGCTGAATGTCTGGCGATTGCCATCCGGCAGGCGCACTCACAGGAAGAGCGTAACAAGATGGAAGAGCATCTGCGTGAGTCGCAAAAGATGGAGGCTGTTGGCCGATTGGTGGGCGGCATCGCGCATGACTTCAACAACCTGCTCACGGCGATGATGATCTATTGCGGGTTGCTGGCCACAGCGCTGGGCAAGGCACATCGCCTGCACGGACACGTGGACGAGATCCGCCAGGCAGGAGAGCGCGGCGCCAGTCTTGTGGCGCAATTACTGGCGCTTACCAAGCAGCAAATTTTGGAGCCGCAAGTGGTCACGATTAGCTCCGTTATCGGCGGGATCCAGGACATGCTGCAACGAATGATCGGTGAAGACATCGTGCTGCTGACAAACTCGGCTGATGACGTCCATAAGACCAAGGTGGACCCGGCGCAACTCGAGCAGGTCATTCTCAATCTGGCCATCAATGCGCGCGACGCGATGCCATTGGGAGGGCGACTCATACTTGAATGCGCCAATTTCTCTATGGATGAGCAGGAAGCCCAAGAACAGGAACTGCCCCCGGGTGATTACGTTCGGCTGCGAGTCTCCGACACCGGTCACGGCATGGATGAAAAGACCAAGGCCCACATCTTTGAACCGTTCTTCACTACCAAAGAGCAGGGAAAGGGAACGGGGCTCGGCTTGGCGACGGCATATGGAATCATCCGCCAGCACGGCGGAAACATTTCCGTGGTCAGCGAAACAGACAAAGGCGCTTCGTTCTCCATACTGCTACCGGCGGTGGAAGTCGAAGAAGCGCAGATCAATGTCGCAGAAGACGAAGAATCCAGCCAGCAGCCGGCCCGCGATCTCGAAACCATATTGCTGGTGGAAGATGAAGATATGGTCCGGCGATCGCTGGTGGAGATCCTGCGCATCAGCGGATATCACGTTCTGGAAGCTGCAGGCGGAGCGCAGGCGCTAGAAATAAGTGACGGCTTTGCAGGTGAAATCCCTCTGATGCTCACAGACCTGGTCATGCCAGGAATGAACGGCCGGCAAGTGGCGGACGCCATGGCGCAACGTCGCCCAAACACGGCGGTACTGTTCATGTCGGGCTATACCGATGACCCGCGCACACGAAAAATGCTGGGTGAAGGAGTGGACTTCTTTCCCAAACCGTTCTCAACGCGAGGGCTGATAGAAAAAATTCGCGAGGTATTAGACCGTGCGAAACAGCCTGCGAAAGCTGCATCGGTCGCCATTTTTCCCAGCAAGGGGCAGTTGCACCGGAAAGAGTTTTATCCAAAAGCGAATGGCGAGGCACCTGCCGAGCCCGCGAAGGCTGCGGTGGGGAGCATTGCGGATCGCACGTTCGAAACAACAAAAATCGTTCCTCCAACGGGAAGGAAATAGACCTGAATGAGTGTTGCTTACGCGCTGCCCACAATGGACGATGAACTGAGGCCCGATCTGTTGAACGTACTGATCGTGGACGACGAGCGCGCCATCCGCGAAGGCTGCCGCGAGGTGGCCGAATCCATGGGCTTCACGACCCTCACTGCCGAGAACGCAGCCACGGCATACAGACAATTGGAGTCGCGCAGTATTGACATTGTCCTGCTGGACATGAAGCTGCCCGGAAGCAGCGGCCTGGAAGTACTGCAAGAAATAAAGCGACGCCGGGGCGAAGCTGCGGTTATCATGATGACCGCCTATGCGAGCGTGCACACGGCAGTGCACTCAATGAAGCAGGGCGCATATGATTACGTAACCAAACCTTTCAACCTGGAAGAACTGCGCTTGTTACTGGGGCGGGCGGCAGGACACGTCAAATTGCTGGCGGAGAACAAAGTCTTGCGCGAAAAAGTGAAG
>JAOAPL010000112.1 GCA_025462925.1 Acidobacteriaceae bacterium | reverse complement strand
CCATCGCAACCGTGCTCGAGGGCAATATCGAAAGCTTCGAAGGTATTTTCCGGGGCGTAGATCCGCGTCCCGCGGTGTCCTAGAAACAGCGCTGGTCTGACGGGTTGGAGCTTGGATGATGGCTCGGCGCTCATTCCGGGAAGCGCACCCGCTGCGCTTCAGCCAAGGTCAATGTCACGCAGGGGCTTGCCCGTGTCCGGAGTCTCTTTAGCGCGCTTCACTGCTTCTTGAAATTTCTTTTCCAGCAAGTCAGCACTATTCTTCTGATTTTCAATCGACTGCTGAAAGAGCGACTCGCGACGCACATCCTGGTCCTTCATCGCGCGCGCAGCTTCCTCGAAGTCATTGAACGTCTTGGGACGCACCGGCGGCGTGTGCGCGATCACAGCCTTCGTCTCTGGATCAACTTTGATCAGGGCGCCGCAGCAGGGACAGCCTATGTCAAACGATTGTTGTGTCTTCGCCATAGGCAAATAATACCCCAGATTGGCCGGCGAGGGCGTCCCAGTAGAGAGAGAAATTTACAGATAGAAGACGTGATGATCCGGACAATTCGTTTGCGCGCCATCGTAGATCTGCTGCAACAAAGAGGTGCCATGCCGGGCGAGGAACTCGACCCCCGCGATCTCGCGCTCTTGCAGGTTCTTGTGCGGAAAGAGGGCATTTGCGATCTGCTCTCCGTGCCGGCCGATCTCGGCATCTTTTCGCACCACAGCAGTCGCTGCCCGAGACTGCAGCCTAGAAAGTTGGTACATGATCTTCGACGCCGATTTCTTCGCCGCATCCACCAACGTTGGATCGAGTTGCTGCAGTCGCGTTGAGATCCCCTTCAGGTCGGTCTCAATATCGTCCCTGGTGGAATCAAAAGCTGAATCCAATCCTGCAGGCAATGAGCGCATTGCAAGCAATTGCTTCAGGTGCTCGGGACCTTGGAATGTCTCCGCGATATTTATCCGATACTTGCTCAACAATCGTCCTATTTTAGGTTCCACCAGTGTTGCCGAGATGCGCGGAAGGATCGGAGTCACCCGTCCGAGAAGTTGTTCATAGACGACGGCAGACTGCGCAAAATATGCCACCTCAGCCGGACCGCCAACATAGGCCAGCGTGGGCAGCAGATAATCCTGCACCGCTGGACGCATCAGTGCGTTAGCGCTGAACTTCTCGGGATGCGCTTTCACCCGCGCCATCAACTCGGCGGCTGACAGCTTTTCTTTCCCGATACTGAAATGCGAATTCACCCGATGCACCGGCGTCCGCACTCCATCCTGAAGCATGAATAGAGTTGTGGATGATCCTGAAACTTTTACTTGAACATGATAGCCAGCGTGTTCAAGCTCCTTGCCTCGCGCCAGCAATGCGGAATTTATCTCCGCTGCCCGTTGCACCGCATCCGCGTAGACCGGCTTTGCCACCCGATGCAGCTCAGCATCCGATGCGTCCAAAATGATCACGCCAAAGTCCGCGAACAGTCGTGAGAAAAGCTTTGCGAACGCCTCTCCGAATGACGTCCCAGGCGCATAGCTTTCACGCAGAATATCTGCTGTTTCCGACTCGCCTAATAGCTCAAGCGCTTCTTTAACTAACGACTGTATCTCATCGCCAAACTGGATCGTACCGACCGGCGCGCCTTCTTTGGTTTTTGCAGACACCGACAGCTTTCGCAAGCCAAATCCCTTATCGAAAAGCACTGC
Source organism: Acidobacteriaceae bacterium (assembly GCA_025462925.1). Taxonomy (GTDB): domain Bacteria; phylum Acidobacteriota; class Terriglobia; order Terriglobales; family Acidobacteriaceae; genus JAICLA01. The sequence goes on along the minus strand of JAOAPL010000112.1, from coordinate 870 downwards.
CGAACTCACTTCCGCAAGATCGTGGTCCTCGGTTGCCAGCCAGAAGATGGGGACAGTCTCCACCCCCGCGGCGCTGGCTGCAGCCGCGTGCTTCACGGCGGTTAGCGCTTTTAGCAGTGAAAACAGTGGCCCGCCAAAAAGGCTTACCTGCTGCCCGGTGACTAGCGCTGCAGCTCCGTCGCGGAATCGTGCGATGTTCTCTAAAGTCTTAGCCGATGCTCCCCAATTGCGGTTCTGCTTTTCCAGCGCATCAGCCACGCGCTGCCTGCGTTCGCTTGGATATTTCAGCGACTTCGCTTCCGATGCATAGAAATTTGAGAATGGGGGGCGCGGGTAAAAGGATGAGACGCGTTCGAAATTGTTGAGGTAGTCCTGATAAAGCCGGGAGACATGCGGAATGGAACTGATGGGCAGACATTCCGCGCGCATTAACAACACCCCAGGCAAAAGAAGGCCGGACAACAGCTACGGATTATGTTTTGCAATGTCACTGACGTTTGATGTGAATGGTGACTGTTGGTTACAGTTTATTCGCACCATCTTACGCGACTACGCGCTGAATCCAGACATCATTCACCACCATCTGATGTGGGGCGCGCCGTCCCGCGCGTCACCAGGCGCGAGGGTGAAGCGGCTTGCCGCGGAACCCTGATATTAGATGTATTTGACTACTTGCGGCAAACCAGCCACACTGGAGTCAGTTCTAGTTCTTTGACAATCGACCTGCCCAGGTCGATTCCGAATGGGGGCGTCACGGCTTCGACGGAATTGCTTGCGGCAAAGAGGCATGCCGGGGTGCACACACCCGTGATCGAGTGCAAAACGATAATTGCCAATCAAGAAATGGCATACGCTGCTTAATTAGTTAAG
>JAOAPL010000056.1 GCA_025462925.1 Acidobacteriaceae bacterium | reverse complement strand
AAATCATGAAAATTCACGAGTATCAGGCGAAAGCAATATTGTCGAAGTACGGTGTCGCGATCCCGCGCGGCGAGATGGCCGCCACCCGAGATGAGGCTGAAACCGCAGCCAAGAAGCTGCTGGACGCAGGCGCGAAGGGCGTCGTGGTCAAAGCGCAGATCCATGCCGGTGGTCGCGGCAAAGGCGGCGGCGTTAAGGTTGCAAAAAACCTTGAAGTCGCGACTCAATACATCTCGCAGATTCTCGGCATGCAGCTGGTCACGCACCAGACCGGACCAGAAGGACAGAAGGTCCGCCGGTTGCTGATCGAAGAGACGCTGCCGATCGAGCGCGAACTCTATCTCAGCATCGTGCTGGACCGTGAGAGCGCGAAGCTGGTCTTCATGGCGTCGTCTGAAGGCGGCATGGATATTGAAGAAGTCGCGGCGAAGACTCCGGAAAAGATCCTGAAGGAATACATTGATCCCGCGGTGGGGTTACAGGCATTCCAGGCGCGCAAGCTGGCGTTCGGCTTGGGGCTAAAGCCAGAGCAGATCAACGAAGCCGTGAAATTCATGTTGGCGTTGTACAAGGCCTATGAAGATACGGACGCGTCGCTGCTGGAGATCAATCCTTTTATCACTACGACCGATGGACATCTCTTCGCCTTGGACGCGAAGGTCAACTTTGATGACAACGCCATGTTCCGTCACAAAGATCTCAAGGAACTGCGCGACGTAGAGGAAGAGGACCCGCTGGAAGTGGAAGCCTCAAAGTTCAGCCTGAACTACATCAAACTCGACGGGAACGTTGGATGCATGGTGAACGGCGCGGGACTGGCGATGGCGACGATGGACATCATCCAATACGCGGGCGGATCTGCCGCGAACTTTCTTGACGTAGGCGGCGGCGCCAATGCGCAGCAGGTGGAGAGCGCTTTCAAAATCCTGTTGAGCGACAAGAATGTGAAGGCGGTGTTGATCAATATCTTCGGCGGCATCTTGCGCGTGGACACTCTGGCCAATGGCGTAGTCGAAGCGGCGAAGAAGACCAACATTAAACTTCCCATCGTGCTGCGCCTGGAAGGCACGAACGTGGAGCAGGGCCGGGAGATCCTGAAGAATTCCGGATTTAATTTCATTGTGGCTGAAACCATGAAGGACGCGGCTGAAAAGGTAGTCGCCGCTGCGAAGGGGTGAGCACGTAGCGAGCGCTGTCACGCGCGAGCAGAGTGCGAGGGCGAAGCAGCGAAGCGTTGCGGAGCCCTCTAAAAATAAAGAGGGGCGAACTAATGAGCATACTGGTTGATAAGTCCACAAAATTGATCGTGCAGGGAATCACCGGGCGTGAAGGAACATTCCACGCAAAAGGCTGCGCTGAATACGGGACCAAAGTTGTCGGCGGAGTCACTCCGGGCAAAGGCGGCACCACGCACGAAGGCTGGCCGGTATTCAACACGGTTGCCGATGCAGTGAAGCAGACCGGCGCGAATGCGACCGTAATTTTTGTTCCACCTCCGTTTGCGGCTGACGCGATCATGGAAGCCACCGATGCGGAAGTTCCGCTGATCGTCTGCATCACCGAAGGCATTCCGGCGCTCGACATGGTTCGCGCATGGGAATATTTGAAAGGCAAAAAGTCCCGGCTGATCGGGCCGAATTGTCCGGGAATCATCTCGCCGGGAAAATGCAAGATCGGAATCATGCCAGGAAAGATCCACAAAGAAGGCAATGTGGGTATCGTCTCGCGCTCAGGCACGCTGACGTATGAGGCGGTATTCCAACTGACGCAGCGCGGGATCGGGCAATCGACGGCCATCGGCATCGGCGGCGATCCGATCATCGGAACGAATTTTGTCGATGCGCTCAAGCTGTTCAACGAAGATCCGCAGACGGAAGCGATCATCATGATCGGCGAAATTGGCGGCAACGCGGAAGAGACGGCGGCGGAATACGTGAAGAAGCACGTGAAGAAGCCAGTGGTGTCGTTCATCGCCGGACAGACTGCGCCTCCGGGACGGCGCATGGGACACGCAGGAGCGATCATCTCCGGCGGACACGGAACCGCAGCCGAGAAGATGAAGGCGCTGGAAGCGGCGGGAATTCGCGTGGTGAAATCGCCGGCGGTCATTGGCGAGACACTGATAGCGGCGATGTCGGCAAGGGCGTGAGGCGGTTTCTCGTTTCTGGTTTCTAGTTTCTCGTTAAGGGCAAAACCTTTTAACCGCGGATAAAAGAAAGATCAGAGCAGATCCAAAACCAGTTGCTCGTTGTTACTCGTTGCTAGTTCAATTTCAAATAAAAAAGAGAGACTAACCATAAAGATGAAGAGTCAGCGCACGTTTGCAATCATTAAGCCGGATGCGGTGAAGAAGAACGCTACCGGAGACATCCTCAACATGATCCACACGGCGGGGTTTCGCATCATCGGAATGAGGATGCTGGAGATCAACCGCGAGCAGGCAGAGGGATTTTATGCGGTCCATGCGGAGCGTCCGTTTTTCGCATCGTTGTGCGAATTCATGTCCAGCGGTCCGATCGTGGTGCTGGCATTGGAGAAAGAAAATGCGATTGCCGATTGGCGCAAGCTGATGGGCGCGACCAATCCGGCGAACGCCGAAGCGGGGACGATCCGCAAGAAGCACGCTGCCAACATTGAGCACAATGCGGTGCATGGTTCGGACGCGGAAGATACGGCAAGGTTTGAGTTGAGTTATTTTTTCGCAGGCTATGAATTGTTTTAGATTGGTACGCAAAGCGGTTAGCAGCTCTCTGCTGCTAACCGCGTTCGTTGCTAGCGCGCCCGCGCAAGCCGCGCCGAAGGCTGAAGCATCGTGTCGTGCTGCGGTACAAAAATTTTACGATTGGTACGTGCCCGAAGTCTTTCGCGAGAAGCAGACCTGGGCTGCCAAAAGCGCGCTTGAGAGCAAGGAATTTGCGTTCAGTCCGGAACTGCGCAAGAGCTTAAGAGAAGATTTCGCTGCCAGCGCGGCCAATAAAAGCGAAATTGTCGGTCTGGATTTCGATCCATTTCTCGCGTCGCAAGATCCAGCCCATAAGTATGTAGTAGATAAAGTGCTTGTGAAAGATGGGCACTGCCGCGCTGATGTGTATGGCGTCGAATCAGGGAAGAAGGCGAAAAAGCCTGACGTGAGACCCGAATTGCAATTGCGAGGGAAGACTTGGGTTTTTGTTGACTTCCACTACCCGCAAGAAAATGGAAGCCTACTCTCGATATTGCGGGAGCTTCGGAAAGACCGGCAGCGAAAACCCGGGTCGTAACGGCGCATTTTCCGGTAGTCCAATTTACAATCACTCCATGCCTTTCATCCGCAACATTCAGACGACGCTGGAGATGATCAAGTGGGAGCACTCGATCTTCGCGCTGCCGTTTGCGATGTGTGGGGCGATGTTGGCGGCCCACGGCTGGCCAACGCGATGGCAGGTGTTGTGGATTGTCGTGTGCATGGTGTCGGCGCGGTCGGCGGCGATGGCGTTCAATCGGGTTGTGGACGCTGCGATCGACGGCGCCAATCCGAGGACGAGTACTCGTGCACTGCCCGCGGGATTGCTCTCACGCGGATTCGTCATCGCGTTCATCGTGATCTGGTGCGGGATTTTTGTTTTCGCAGCGGCGCAGCTGAACCGGTTAACGCTATATCTATCGCCGGTGGCGCTGGCGGTGGTCCTGTTTTATTCGTATACAAAACGATTCACGCGGTTGTCGCATCTGGCGCTGGGGTTTGCGTTGGGAATTGCTCCGGCGGCGGCGTGGATCGCGGTTCGCGGGTCACTCGATCCGCGCGTCCTGCTGCTCACGGCGGCAGTAACTTGCTGGGTGGCCGGATTCGACGTGTTGTATGCGTGTCAGGATTACGAGTTCGATAGGAATAATGGTCTGTATTCGATCCCGCAATCGTTCGGGATCGCGAATGCGCTGTGGATATCGCGAGCACTGCACCTTTGCGTTCTGCTGCTGCTGGGCGGGTTGGTTCTGGCATTCGGGCTGGGGAAGCTGGCGATGGTGGGAGTGGTGGTTGTCGCCATGTTGCTGGCTTATGAACACTCACTGGTGCGAGCCAACGATCTCAGCAAATTGAATGCGGCGTTTTTTACGATGAATGGCGTGATTGCGGTGGTGTTCTTCGTGTTCGTGGCGGCGGATTTGCTGGTGAAGATTTAATCTTCTGTTCGTCGAGCGAACCTCAGGGGTAAAGCCCCATTTTCTACGAGCATCTACGGCACGGCTAAAGCCGTGCCCCGATACGTTGCCCTTTTAGCGCTTCGATCGAATTCGAAGCGCCCGTCTCTCGTGTAAAATTCCGGATTGCGCACTCAAGCCAAAACTCAATCCAAAAATCATCTTGCGCCGCTTCGTGTCGCCATTGATACGGGAGGGACCTTCACGGACTGCGTGTGGATTGATCCGCAGTCGAATCGATTGCAAGTGTTGAAATTATTTTCGACGCCGGGAGATCCCTCGGTGGCAATCGCCGAAGCCGTGCAGAGGATTCTTGGTGGGGCCAGGGCTGAAGCCCGAGCCTTGGGCCGGACTGACGCGGCGCTAAAGCGCCGCTCTCCCACCGAAAAGCAAAACCAAGGCGACACGAGGCACCGCACGTCCACCCAAGAGCAAAAGCAAAATGTCTTACTGATGCACGGAACGACGGTGGGAACGAACGCGCTTCTGCAGCGAAAGGGTGGACGGGTGGCGTTTGTAACCACGCGCGGGTTTGAGGATTCGATCGAGATCGGTCGGCAGGCGCGTCCGAAGTTGTATGACTTTTTCTTCGACGCGATCCAGCCGCTGGTTGAGCGCGAGCTACGGTTCGGAGTCGCGGAGCGGACGGACAAAGACGGCAAGGTCTTGCTGAGGCCATCGCGCGAGGAGCTATCCAAGTTGTCAGTGGCGATACGGGACAAGCAGCCGGATGCGATTGCGCTGTCGCTGCTGTTCTCGTTTGCGAATCCTGAAAATGAGCAGTTGGTCGCCGGCGAGTTGGAGCAGTTGCAGATTCCGCTGTCGGTATCGCATGAGATCCTGCCGGAGTTTCGCGAGTACGAGCGCGCGAGCACAGTGGTGATCAATGCCTATTTGCAGCCGGTAATGGCGAAGTACTTGAACAATGTGAGCGGGCGGTTGTCGCAGGGAAAGCGGCGAGTCTCAGTGTTCGTGATGCAATCGAGCGGCGGGCTGACTTCGTTGGAGACTGCGGCACGGGAGCCAGTGCGAACGGTGCTCTCCGGGCCTGCGGGTGGCGTGGTGGGCGCGGCGGCGATGTCGCGGCGCAGCGGATACGACAAAATTATTGGCTTCGATATGGGTGGGACTTCGACGGATGTCTGCCTGGTGGACGGGACTCCGACGACGA
>JAOAPL010000015.1 GCA_025462925.1 Acidobacteriaceae bacterium | reverse complement strand
CAAATCGCTGTATCGAGGATTGACCGTCGGGATGCGCAAGAAATACAGTCATGGATTCCAAGCGGAAGCCAACTACGTCTACTCAACCGATTACGACGACGACTCCAACGAACGCGATCCGTTCACGTTCCGCTACTTCAACCGGTTTGATTTCAGCAAAGACTATGCTCCATCGGACCGTGACATACGCCACAAGTTCAACTTCTACGTTTCCGCGAACAAGCTGCCGGCAGGATTTGAAGCCAATCTCCGCATGCAAATCCATTCAGCACAGCCGATCACGGATAATTTCACCTTGGTTCCAACCGGAGCGGCCTGCAGTTCTACAAACTCCAATACGCGGGTAGTGAATGGTGTCGATTGCGGTCGTAATCACCTCCGCAAAGACAACGCGTATTCGTCTGTGGATTGGCGCCTCTCACGTCCTTTCCATTTCGGAGATCGCTATGCGCTGGTTCCGACCTTTGAGATGTTCAACACGTTCAACAGTGCGAACAACGTAAACTCGCTTGCGAGTCCGGCGCTGTTCAATTTCGACGGCTTCCTGCGTAATGGAGCTGGTGATCCCCGCCAGGCACAACTCGCAGTAAGGTTCACCTTCTAAGCACTTAAACGAAAAGGCCTGCACGAATTCCTCGTGCAGGCCTTTTTCAGTTTCAAACAGCAAGCATTAAGCTTCGCTCGCGCAGAGACCACTCTCCACAGTCCGCAGCATCGCTGCTTCGAATGTATCTCCGGTCGAGTGCTGGAAGACTACGTCGTCGCAATACTTCACTGTCTCCCACGTTCCGCTCTGCTTGTTGAAGACCACGCAGATAGAAAAACTGTGCGCAGCCGGAGGATAGTACATCATCTGGCTGGTCTCGAAATCTTCAGTGAACGTTGTCAGGTCAGGCCAATAATCCAGCTGCAACGGGCCGTTCCGAAAACAGATATTACGCGGAAAGACCGCCAGCTTGGTGCCGAGTTGGTGGTGCCAATCAGTATCGAATGGGATGGGTAATTCCGGATGGTAGCTTTTCATGCGATGCATGCTCCTTGTTTTGGCATGCACCAGGAGGTTTCCAAAAAAGAAATCCCGCCTCGGCAATCAGGGCGGGTGTTTTACCTTTATCGGGAGACTTTTCGTTCGGAGCAACCGCTCCGCACATCGAACGCTTGCGCGTTCTGAGCACCGAGGCGTCTCAACCCCGGTTGCTGGACTCGTTACCGAGTCACTCCTGATGCTGGAGAGACTATATATCACAACTCAAAAATTTGGCAAGCATTCAGCGAGCGTCAAGTTGCGTCGACATCAGCCACTTTGATTGCTTGACCTCACAAACACACACGGAGGATAATTTCCCGCCACTCTGGTCTGAGTGACGATCGACGAAATCGGGTCCAATCTCGATCTTCATCGGATATTGCAGCGCCTTCCAATCGATTCCGCAGGAGCTAAAAAGCAATGAGCGATCAACCGACCAAAAAGCTTGGTGACTACGAGATTCTCAGCGTATTAGGCAGCGGCGGCATGGGCCGAGTTTACAAGGTCCGAAACTCGATCACTGACCGGGTTGAAGCGATGAAAGTGCTTTTGCCTGATCTCCAGGGACACGAAGAAGTGGCTGCTCGTTTTCTGCGCGAGATCAAAGTGCTGGCCGCCCTCAATCATCCGAATATCGCAAAGCTCCTTACCGCGCTCACTATCGACAATCAACTCGTGATGATCATGGAGTACGTCGAGGGCCAATCGCTTTCGTCGCGTCTGAACAACGGACCGATCCCTGTGCCTGACGCGTTGAGCTATCTCGACCAGGTCTTGGACGCACTGAGCTACGCGCATCATCAACACGTTATTCACCGCGACATCAAGCCTGCGAACATGATGCTGACTCCTGCGGGCAATGTGAAACTGATGGACTTCGGCATTGCGCGCACAGAAGACGAGCCCAGCAAACTCACTGCGCCCGGCTCTACCCTGGGTTCAATGAGTTACATGTCTCCAGAGCAAGTGACGGGTGCAACCACGGACGAGCGTTCCGATCTGTACTCATTGGGGATATCGCTGTACGAGATGGTTACAGGCGAAAAGCCTTTTCAAGGCGAGAGCAATTTCTCCATCATGGCCGCGCACATCAACCAGGCGCCTACGCCGCCGATGGATCTGCTTCCCGGATTGCCCAGCAAGGTAAACGAGATCATTCTCACCTCGATAGCGAAGTCTCCAGCACAGCGCTTCCAATCAGCGGACGCATTTCGTTATGCCGTGAAACAGGTCTTGCAGTCCACGCAGGACGACAAGACGTTTGTCCAGGGCTCGCAGGATAGTTCTCCAGTCGGCGCAGCGGCCCCGCCTGCGTATGTCAGGAGCACTGCAGCGGCCGCTACTGCGCGAAACAAAACGCCTGTGGCCCCTCCCGTGGCTGCCGTTCCCACGCAGTCAATGCCGGCCCCCCCGCCTCAAAGCGGCAATAATCGCGGTTTGTATATGGGATTGGGTGCGTTGGTGCTGGTTGCCGTCCTCATTGCCGGCGGTATCTACATTCCGGGACATAAGAAGGCTTCCGCGGCGGAAGAATCCGTGAGACAAGAGACAATCTCCCAACCATCGCAGCCACCGCTGCCAGAAAAACATGTAGAAGCGAAAGCGGCGAGCCCTGTGCCTTCTGAAGTGAAACCTGCCGAAGCTCCAGTGAGAAAACTCGAAGCCAAAACGGCCAACAGCACACCTGCAGTCGCTTCGGCGAACAACAATTCTGAAATCGCCGCTGCCAAGGCTGAGTTAGAGGCCATCGAGCATGAGATCGATCAACTCACTGGCCGCGCCGCCGCAGTGAACAGCGGCCTGGAAAACCTGCAGCGGCAACAGGCGGCCTCGGGTTTCGGATTGCGTGGTGACATGGCATCCAGACAGGCGAGCATGAACCTGAATCTATCAAAGGCCGCGAATGCGATTCAGCATAATGAAGCCGCCCGAGCCAAGAAATACGCAGAGATGACCGGGGCTGATGTGGAAGCATTAGAAAAGTTCCTAGGAAGATAGAAGACGGCTGGTCACGATGAGCGCAAACGAAGGCGTCACAAGGATCCTTAATCGCAGCTCCGAACAATTGGATCAAGCGGCAGAGCTGGAGAAGCTCCGCCGCAATATCACGATCTTGTTCACTGACCTGAAGGGCTCGACCGCTTTTTTTGAAAAATTCGGGGATGCAGCCGGACTGTTGATGGTCCATCGCTGCAATACGATGCTCGCTGAAGCCGTAGAGCGTCATGGCGGACGCGTGATCAAGACTATTGGCGATGCCGTAATGGCTGCTTTCGAGGACCACGCCGAAGCAATCGCCGCCTCTATTGAAATGCAGGAAGCGATCACAGCCGACAACAAGGACAAAACGGGAGCGCAAAAAATCTCGATCAGGATAGGCATCAACTACGGTCTGGGCTTGGTGAAGTCCAATGATGTTTTCGGAGACGTGGTGAACGTCGCGTCGCGCGTGGAAAGCGCCGCAGCCCCCGAACAGATCTTGATTTCTGACACGCTATACAAGGCCCTTGAAGGAACCAACCGCTTCCGCGTTCGTCCGCTCGGCAAGTTTGCCCTGAAGGGCAAGGCGGATGAACGGGATCTCTTCGAAGTGCGATGGAGGGAAGACGGCGAAGCAGGACCAGTAGCCGCACACAGCATGATCGTCCCGGTACCGGACCTCAATGCGCGCGTGAAGCTAAAACTCGTGCAGGTTCGCAACGATGGGCAAACTCGCCGCGAGTTCGAATTCCCCACCGGATCAGCCCTCATGGGAAGGACGCAAGGCGATTTCACTTTTCCGAATGACAACGCTATGCAACCCTCTCATGCTCGACTGAGCGTGGAATCAGGACAAATGTTCGTTGAGCCTGTTGACGACGCCGTGGTCTTCTTCAGCTTGGTTGGGCCTTACCGCTTACAGGGTGGAGACGTCATCAAAATCGGCAATCAGATCGTTGAATTTCAAGTCAATGCCGCCGCGCTGGAGATGGCGTCAATGATGGGGACGGGCATTCGTGAGATCTCGGCGATGCTGCAGCATCCGGTGGCGGAAGTCGTCTCCACCGGCGCAGACCAAAAACACTATTCGGTCCTGGAAGGACAAGCCACCTTTGGCCGCACCAAAGCCACATACATATTCCCCACTGACACAGCCATGAGCCGCTCCCATGCCAAGATCTACCATCGCGGCGAGGATTTCTTCATAGAGGACACGGGAAGCACGAACGGCACATTCGTGCTGGCTAAAGAGAAAACAGCGCTGCCCGAGGGCGCTATCCTTTGTGTTGGTAACCAACTGTTAAGAGTGTCTCGAGAGCAGG
>JAOAPL010000003.1 GCA_025462925.1 Acidobacteriaceae bacterium | reverse complement strand
ACCTGGACTTCTGGACTGCCCGTATCAGTGGGGTGTGTCCCGTACTGATCAATGAGGGATTTCTTTTGCTCTCTGGCTAGCACTAACCTGATGCACTCCTTCTAAATTTTCAACGTTTAGTTGTCCCAATAAGGCTAACACGCGGCGCGGGTGGCGGCAAGTTTCGCGGATTTGGCTAGAGTCAGGATTGACCGTTTGGAGTTCGGTTGACGCGTCCCTACTTCCGACCTAATATTTCTGCCCACCAGGGTTCCTTCCATTCGCAACTACAAGTGGACCTTCATAGCGACCACAACCGTCCTGATTGTTGCAGCTCGTTGAAGTGCCACTTCGGTTACTGACCTTCCCTTGCACCGCTTACCTAAACCGGACACAATACTTCCGTCTCGCTTCTCACGCGATGAATTCTGGCATTCGCTTTCTACTATGGACGGCCGTTGCTTTGCTGGGTGCTCTCGCACTCGCGACTATCGCTTTGCATCGCGGCGAGCAGATTAATGCACTCTGGCTGGTAGCGGCGGCGATCTCCACCTATGCGCTTGGATACCGCTTCTACAGCGGCTTTATAGCGGCCAAAGTCTTGGCGCTTGATCCGCAGCGCGCAACTCCTGCCGAACGCCTGGAGAATGGTCGCGATTTCCTTCCTACCAACAAGTGGGTTGTCTTCGGGCATCATTTCGCGGCGATCGCAGGGCCGGGGCCACTGGTTGGGCCAGTGCTGGCGGCACAATTCGGTTATCTTCCTGGCACGCTATGGATCTTAGTCGGCGCCGTGTTTGGCGGCTGCGTGCAGGATTTTGTGATCCTTCTCTTCTCCGTGCGCCGAAATGGTAAATCGCTGACCGAAATTGCCAAAGAAGAAGTTGGGCGAGTCGGGGGAGTGGTGGCTTACGCTTCCGTCATTTCGATTCTCGTCATTCTGCTCGCCGTCTGCGCGCTGATTGTGGTGAACGCGCTTAAGCAGAGTCCATGGGGCACATTCACCATCGCGATGACGATCCCGATTGCGCTTCTAATGGGCGTGTATTTGCGACGACTGCGGCCGGGACGCGTGCTTGAGACCTCCGCGATCGGGTTCGGGCTGGTGTTGACGGCGATCTGGGCTGGCCAGTGGGTTTCGCAATCTCCGGGCGTCGCGAAGTATTTCACGATGACCGCGCCGGCGGTGGCAATCGCGATCATTGTTTACGGATTTGCAGCTTCGGCGTTGCCGGTGTGGCTGCTGCTGGCGCCGCGAGATTATCTGAGTACGTTCGTAAAACTCGGAACCATTGGGTTGCTTGCGGTGGGAATTGTGCTGATGCATCCCACGCTGCACATGCCGGCGCTCACCAAATTTGTGGACGGGACCGGGCCAGTGTTTGCCGGAAAGGTCTTCCCTTTCGCATTTATCACCATCGCTTGTGGCGCGATCAGCGGTTTTCATTCGCTGATCTCGAGTGGTACGACGCCGAAGTTGGTCCGGCGCGAAACGGAAATTCGTTTAGTAGGTTACGGCGCAATGGTGGCAGAATCCATGGTCGCAATCATGGCGACCGTCGCGGCTTGCGTACTGGAGCCAGGAACGTATTTTGCGATTAACAGCCCAGCGGGAATTGCTGGTCAGTTGCCCGAAAAAGCTGCAAGCACCATTAGCGCGTGGGGTTTTCCAGTGACGGCTGGGGGAATGCAGACGCTAGCGCATAGTGTTGGAGAACAAACATTATTCAATCGCACGGGAGGCGCTCCGGCGTTTGCGGTCGGAATGGCACACATTTTTTCGAGCAGTTTAGGTGGGCAAGCAGTAATGGCGCTGTGGTACCACTTCGCGCTCATGTTTGAGGCGCTGTTCATCCTGACTGTTCTCGACGCCGGCACGCGGGTCGGACGCTTCATGGTTCAAGACGCGCTCGGGCATGCGTGGAAGCCGCTGGGCCGGACGAGCTGGTATCCATCGGTGCTTGCCACCAGCGGGCTGATCGTTGGTGCGTGGGGATACTTTTTATGGCAGGGTGTACGGGATCCGCTGGGCGGAATCAACTCACTGTGGCCGCTGTTCGGGATCGCGAATCAGTTGCTGGCAGCGGTGGCGCTGTGCGTCGCAACCACCATCATTATCAAGATGCATCGAGCGAAGTACATGCTGGTGACGCTTACGCCGCTCGCGTGGCTGGTGATTGTGACATTTACCGCGTCATGGCACAAAATCTTTGATCCCGATCCGCGCATTGGTTTTCTGGCACAGGCGCGGAAGCTGGCTGTGTCCGGAGGAAGCGGACGACTGATCTTCAATAACTGGCTGGACGCGGTTGTTACCGGCGCGCTCATAGTGATGGTCGGACTGATTCTGGTGGAGTCACTCCGGCAGTGGTTTGGAATTCTCAGTGGCAGGAAGGAAGCGCAGACAAAAGAGTCGCCGTTTGTGGTTACGCGATTGGCGGAGGAGCAGGTATGAGGTTCTTACGTTTGATAAGAGCGGTGTTGCGGGAGATTTTCGATGAGGCCGCGTATGAGAGGTTCTGCATAGAACATCGATTAGCGCCTGGACGCAGCTCTTACGGTAAGTTCTTGAACAGGTCTGACAGGGCTGCCAAGTTAAGATGTTGCTGAAGAGAGTTACGTCTTTACTCGCCCACTATATCCAGCTTCGATCTGGGCAAGCATATCTCCAATCTCAGCGGTGGGATAACAATGTCGCGCGGCTAGGCGGATGACCTCGAGTTTCTTCGCGATATCAACCGCAGGCCTGTCGATGAGAAGCAAAGGCAACTGCTCGATGGATCCATTCCATTGCATTTTCCAGCACGATTTGTAATACCCTAACCATGTATTGAGCGTACACGATCACTGTCGTGAGCAGAAGTCGGAGTGCAAACCCATACACTAAGTCTATCCGGCTAGTCCCAGCTCTCCTGCAATCCCTTTCAGCGCCTCGATGCAAAACGCGATGTGCTCGTCGAGATCGACACCCATGTCGCGAGCGCCATTGATGATGTCGTCGCGGTTAACGCTGCGAGCAAAAGCTTTGTCTTTCATTTTTTTGCGGACGGACTTGGCTTCGACCTCGGCCAGAGATTTGCTGGGTTTCACCAAGGCCACGGCAGTGATGAATCCGGCCAGCTCATCGCAGGCGAAGAGAGCTTTTTCCAGCAGAGTATCGCGAGTCACTCCGGTGTACTCGGCGTGCGACATAATCGCGCGGCAGATTTCGTCGGAGTATCCACGCTCTTTCAGAATTTCGTTGCCCTTGTAGGGATGCTCCTGGGCTGTCGGGTATTTTTCGTAGTCGAAGTCGTGAATCAGACCGACTGTGCCCCAAAGCTCTTCATCGGCAGAAAACTTGCGAGCGTACGCCCTCATGCAGGCTTCTACTGCTAAAGCATGTTTGCGCAAACTTTCGGATTGGGTGAACTCGGTTAGTAGATTCCAGGCGGCGGTTCGGTCGGTCATAATGTGCGGACATCCTACCATCCAAGGGTTTCCCCGCTGAATAACCCGCTAACCGCAAAGGGCACGAAGGTTCACCCAGGAAATCAAAGAACTGCAACTTCGTTGTTTTCTCGAATCACCATT
>JAOAPL010000396.1 GCA_025462925.1 Acidobacteriaceae bacterium | reverse complement strand
TAAGCGAACCGTTCAGGCTGAAGTAACTGTGTTTATCACCGTCTAATTCGACGATCCAGGCGTCAGTGCTCTGCATGCACACTGTAGGGTTGTTATCCGCTTGCTCCATCTGCCTTGCAAGATAGCTAGGATCCCACTCGTCGTCCGAATCCAAGAAGGCTAGCCATTCCCCAGACGCGACCTGAATTCCCCTATTCCGTGCAGCGCTGGCTCCTCGGTTTACCTGACACGCATAATGTATTTTGTCGTCGTACCGCCGAAGAGCCGAACGTGTGTTGTCCGTCGATCCATCATCGACCACCACGATTTCGTAATCCCGAAAGCTCTGGTTCAGAGCGCTCTCTATTGCTCTCTGCACGTATCGCTCTCGATTGAACGTTGGGATAATAACTGTGATCTTATGCATTTTGTATACCGAGCAACTGATTTGCTGTAGCGAGCCGAAGACTACCAGTTGAGGCCAAGGGGATGACGATTACGTCTGGCTCGCACATTCTCGACATCAATAACAGAACTCCTCTCGGTGGGGCCGCGATCGGCAGTGTTTGGATTTTTGATATAAGCATGGACAGCTTGCAGCACTTTGTATTGTTTCAAAAGGTCCTTGACGAACCTCCAATGACGTTGAACTGCCTCACCAGTTCTTACCCACGGCGTTCGTACAAACTGCGTTCGTTTACGAACATCGTCATAAAACTGCGCATTCACATCGAGCCTGATTGGATTCCATGGTTTGTACTTTCCTACAAAGTGAACAATAGCTGGCCGCTGCTCTAGCGGAATTGCAGAATATCCCCGTGCATCGTGGGCTTGAGCGTTCCATCGAGGGTCCAATTGCGTCCACTCGCCGTCAGACACTACATTTAAGGCGTCTTGGTCCGCAAATGGGGTGTGCGGGTGTTCCACCAAGTACTGCATCGCTCTTTCGGAGATTTGTTCCCTGCGCCAGCGCGCAAGGTCGATAAGAAGCAGACCAGCGTTGAAATAGTCACACCTGTGTGGAATGGGATTCAGTTTTGCGTATGCATCTAACCCCACTCGTTTACTCTGGGCCAGCGAATCTCGATCTATTACTGCACCGAAGGCAGCTCCTTCCAGATCAATGTTCCAGAGTGGCTCGAGGTCATCAAGTACCAGCATATCTGTGTCTAGATAAAGGACTCTTGAGTCGGTATTCGGAAAGAGATGAGGAATCAAGAGCCGGGCATAGGTCATCTTGGAAAGATACGATACCGGAGAGAACGTTTCGAACGACGTCAAGTCCACGAACATCCAGTGAACCGATAGCGATCTCTTCGGGAGCGAATGCAACACCTTCCGCTTCAACCTCGCTGAGAACTGTGATGTAAGCACGAAAACCTCAAGGCATCGATCCTTCTGATTAGCCTCTGCTATGGAACGAAGAGCCGTCGCCAGGGGCATGGCAAAAGTCTTGTCGCAAGCCATTACGATAAAACGACTATCACGAGTCGACTTTACTCGCGTCACGCGTTCCTCCGTGTTCAGGAAGCTTTTCGATTTGTTGGGCAATAAGCAGACATTCACAGGACGATACCTTCCCCTCTTACATGTCAACCAGTAACTGCTTTGCTAGTCAGTTGCGCCGCGACGTATAGCATCAGCAAGGGGTCGCAATGCACGCCATGTTCTAAGCCCCACAGCTCGCTTTGATTTGAGCTTCGCCCAAGAGAATGATCTAGTAATTCTCGGGCATGTCTGAACCGCAAACCTAGAGAGCTGCTCAACAGCCTCAGGACTTCCGTCATTAAACGCCGCACTCGCGTGGCCGACCGCCCTGCGGCTAAGCAGGTAAAGCTGCTCCTCAAGCAACGTGGCCGAATGTGGAACAATATTGCCACAGCCATGATAGAAGTACTCCAATGCTGCCTTTCGTTGTTCAAGATCGGGCAACCAGCGTTGCGCAGTATAGGACAGCGACATATTACTGGCATGGCGACGGTAGACGGCCTGGAGTGCTGCCAGAAATCCCACACAAGCGTGCGCAGCTAGCCGAAGCCACATTTCCATATCACCAGTATGTGGCAACTCTGTGCGGTATCCGCCTACTTTTTGTTGGAGGTCGGTTCGTACCACAGCAGTGGGTGTGCAGACGATATTTTCCATCCCACTAAGTGAAATGAACTCTGGTCCTTCGAGGATCCGTTCGCCATTCTGGCAGACGAGAGTGTCGGTTGTCTGCGTTATGCGCTGTTCACTTAGCACAAGAGCGTTACCAAAAGTGAAGCCCACTCGCGGGTGGCGCTCCATCAACGTCACTGCACGATTTAAAGCTCCGGGCAACAAGTAGTCGTCTGCGGAGAGGAGCAGCAGATAGTCAGCCGAGGCCCAGGCGATGCCTTCGTTATAAGTAGCGATGTGACCTTTGTTAGACGTGTGCCTAACAAAAGAGACTCTAGTGTCATTTCGAACAAGTTCGTTAGCAACGTCTGCAGTGTTGTCCGGTGAAGCATCGTCGATGATCAAAACACGCACATCTGTTCCTGCTTGGTTCAGTGCGCTGTGCACACATTCAGTGAGTAGATGGCCATATCGATAACAGGGAACGATAACGTCAACAGAACTCATTTCTAAATCGCCTCTGTGTTTTTCATGGTTAAAATGTGGACTGGAAACCTATCACGAAGCGGATGGGGAGAGCTTTGTGACCGCAAATAATCGCCGCAGCTGTCGCGGCACCTGGCCTGGCGAGACCAGTTTGAGGATCGTTCGCACCGAGTAGACAGCGCTCGCCAGCGCCGCAAGACAACCCAATCCAGCCGCCCAAGCCAAGGGCAACAGATAAAAGCTGCCGAAAACGGCCGCGATCAAAAGAAAGAAAATCGCTCCCTGCCGCTTATTCTCCGCCGACCATCGAAAGCCGGTCAGGTACGACACGATAGGGTATGTGACTACTCCATGAAATACGTATGACAGAAAGAAGGCGATCCCCGCTCCGTTTACGCCGTATCGCGTCACGCACAGCCAGGCGAGTGCAATGGCAACGATCGTCCAGGCCAGTTCGCTGAAGATGAAGAACCCTTGCTTCCCTTTGGCGATGATGATGAAGCCCATCGGCCAGGTTATAACCTGAAGCGTCGCTCCCAGACAGATCCAGCGCAGAACGCCGACTGCGCCGCCAAACCTCGCGGAATAGAGTAAGGAGATAACCAGTGGCGCAAACGTGAGCGTTGCAAGCACGCCGGGGCCAGCCACGAGGATGCCGATCAGGGTTTGCTCATTCACCAGGCGGTTGGATTCGAGATGATCTCTTATGCTCGCCGTAAGACGCGGATAAAAATCCGCGCCCATCGCTTGCAGGACGATCCCCACGTAAAAACCACCTAACATCCAGGCTGACTGATAGAGTCCTGTCGCTTCGAGTCCGACCTTGTGGAGAATCGTAATGCGCACTGCATAAGCGACACCGAGGATCAGAAAGCCGCTGGCCATGAATGCTGAACCCAGCTTCAAAAGAGCGGATGCTTCATGGCGCACTTGAGAGAGAGCAACGGCGGCGACACGAACCTCTATCTTTCGGCTATACCACCAGGAAGTGAGGATCGTCATTGCAGCAACGGCGATCAACGATGGCACCACACCTTTTTCGCGGAAGAAATACACCAGCGGAATGCTGATGCAGGCTCCGAAGAACGCTCCCAGGACATTCATTTTGGCGAGGTCGGCAATGCGCCGCATGCCTTGGATCAACGCCCCTTGGCCCGCTGACACGAGACTGAAGAACACGGCGATCGACAACAGAGACACGGCCGCAACCCGTTCCGTGCCGCCGAATGTCAGTCTGCATACCTGCCGAGAAAACACTAGCAGCATGACGGCGCCCAACCCTCCAAGAACAATCGAAGTTCGTCGGAGCACGGCCGCGGTTTGCGCGATCCGCGCCTTGTCCCCAGACCCGGCGGCTTCGGCTATCTGGCGAACCCCGCTGCTATTGATGCCCATCCCGGCAATGCTCTGAGTAAGATTTGCGATCGATCCATAGAGACCAAACAATCCGAATCCAGCTGGGCCAAGTAGCATCGCCATGGCCTTGGTACGAACGATTCCAATCAATATATTCAGTACCGAAGAGCCGCCAACTAATGCCGAAGACTTCAGAATTTGGCCATAGGTGTGCTTCTCTGCCGCCGCCTTTGCTGGCCCAGTTTGGGAAAGATCCGCTGGTCCAGAGACGGATATCGAATCGTTACAGATGCCTGACTGCAATTCGCAGACAGCAGAGTTCGCCAACACCTGAGTTGCTGCCGTTGTGTTTAGCGTTTGCATGGTCGTGAAACTGACTGGCTAGTTCGCTTTGCTTATACGGCCAGCAGAACAGATTCGGGCTCGCGGGCAACGAACTCCTGCAACTTCGCCACAACACGGGTCTGCTGTTCTAGCGTGAGATTGGGATACATCGGCAGAGAGACGATCTGTTTTGAGAGTCTCTCGGCAACAGGAAAATCGCCTTCTTTGTACGCCAGGTGGCGATAAGCATTCTGAAGGTGAAGAGGAACGGGATAATGGATTCCGGTCCCGATGCCATCCTGCGCGAGTTTTGTAATCAGTTCGTCGCGGTCTTCCACACAGACCACGAACAGGTGGTGAACCGCTTTGGCCCAGGGAGCGTCATTCCGAACAACCACGTCTTCGGCTAGCGGCAAGAGCAGGCTGCGGTAGGTCTGTGCCCGTTGCCGGCGCTGTTCGTTCCAGCTATCCAGATGGTTGAGCTTTACTTGCAGGAATCCGGCCTGAATGGCATCAAGTCTGCCATTGTAGCCTTCTATCTCGTGGTGATACTTCCGTGACTGCCCATGATCGCGCAGCATGCGAATGCGGCGGGCAACCGTTTCGTCATTTGTGGTTGTTGCGCCGGCTTCACCGCAGGCGCCCAGATTTTTTCCCGGATAGAAGCTGAAGGCGGCAGCGCGCCCCATCGAGCCAGCTTTTCTCCAGCGATTTTCTCTTTGCGAGAAGTATTCGGCACCGTGCGCCTGGCAGGCATCTTCGATCACGACAAAGCCGTAGCGTTCCGCCAGCTCCAAAATCGGATCCATATCGACGGTTTGGCCATACAGATGGACAGGAACAACTGCCGCGACGCGTCGGTTTTCTTTCCGGGTCACCAGTCGGCCGTTAGCAGGGTCCAGGCGGCAGCGTGTTTCCAGAAACTCGCGCAATTTTTCTGGATCCATGTTGTAGATGTGATCATCGACGTCCACGAATTCAATGTGCGCACCGGCCTGGGAGATGGCTTCCGTGGTGGCGATGAACGTATTGGGAACGGTGATCACGACATCTCCGAGATTCACTCCAGTGGCTGTCAGAGCAAAGCGCAGGGCATCGGTACCACTGCTCACGCCGACGCAATATTCTGCAGCGCAATAATCGGCGAACGATTTTTCGAAGTTCTCGACCATAGCACCACCGATAAACGCGGCGGAGCACAGCGCTTTCTTAAACGTGGAGATCAGTTCCTCTTCCAGTTGCAGGTGGGGCGTCACCAGATCGAGAAATGGCACCGTGTGATTGTGAGCGTTTGTTTCATGGCTGTCTTTCATCACACGATTGTGGCCGTTGCCATTGGCTCCGTTTCCATTCCCGGCATGATGGAGGTTGCGTCCCCCATTTCCATTGTGGCCGTTGTGGCCATTGTTGCCATTTATCACTGTCATGTTGTGTGCCTTTTTTTTGAGAAGTGTTTCGCTGGTGGGTCGATCGTCAGCGCAGTTTTTTCACCAGGCGGGCCGGGAGACAGATCGCCAATCACGCAGACTGACTGCGTAGTTCCTAGTTAAAATCATGGTAATGACGGGTACTTCCGGAGGGTTGGTAGGCGGGCTAATACGCGCCTTCGCCCAGAAAGACGGCTTTGGGAGTAAGCATCAAAATTTTGAGGTCGAGCCAGATGGATTTCGCCATGGCATAGCGCACATCGAGCCGAACCATCTCGTCAAATTTTATCCGGCTTCGACCGGTTACCTGCCACAATCCGGTAATGCCAGGCTTCGCCTCCAGGACCCGGCGACGGTGCCAGGTCTGATACGCCTGAACTTCGTAAGGAATTGCAGGGCGAGGCCCAACCAAAGACATTTCCCCTCGCAGAACGTTTATCAGTTGGGGAAGTTCATCCAGGCTGGTGCGTCGCAGGAAAGCGCCCACTGAGGTAACTCGCGGATCGCACGTTATCTTGTACACACCTTGGCCGTTGCCGTTGGAGGAATCCGGCTCGGCGTGGCCGGCAATCAATTTCTTGACGTAGAGTTCGTGGAGCTTCGGGTCGCTGCCGTCCACCATGGACCTGAATTTCAGGAAGGTGAATGGCTCACCATACTGTCCGATTCGCTTCTGGCGAAACAATACTGGCCCATTGGATGAGAGTTTGACCGCCAATGCAATACCCAAAAAAAGGGGCGAGCAGAGCATCAACCCTAAGGCGCTCCCCACAATATCAATACTTCTTTTCAAGAACGAAAAAGGTGTTTTTCCGTCTGCCCGTTTTGACAGGTCCGGGTAAAGGTTGGGATGGCTGGGACGCTGGGGGGCATCGTGGTCCCACTCCTCCGGAAAAATATAGTAAGAAATGGCTAGCTGGTTGAACTGCTCGAAGCTCAGCTGGCGATACAAGATGCCATTGACGCGAGCCAGCATCGTGCCCCCCATAGACTTCCCCGCCCCGGTCGTAATCTCGTTGAACATGATTCCCAGCACAGAGTTGTTCGTGTACCAGCCCGCCACGTCGGTCTCACGGATGGCCGACGAGAGAGCGTTAAGAATCTCCGCCGCAAGTTTGCGGTGCTTGTCCGCATTTGGAACAGTACCCAGGTCTAGAAGCATTAACAGAAACGGTCTGCCGGAGCGCTCGGTTCTCTTTCTTTCTGAAGAGATTACCGTGTAAAACTGTTGCTCATTCATCAGGGTGCGTTTCACACCCGAGATCATGGCTAGGCTTTTATTCATGTTGTCGTTTAATGTTGACCTGTTTGGAGATGTTGGAATTCGGTTTGCACCACACTACTTTGGACGTGTGCTCCTGATCCAGAAGCTCTTCAGTGAAGGCCACAGGAACGAGATTCCACGCCCACTGGCCAAGTGAGAATTAGGATTTGGCCTACGTGACTCGAGAATGGCCGGCTTGCTCAATAATGTTGCGTCAAATGTACCTCGTGCACCTAGCAGACCTGCTTTCTGGTTCGATGAACGTTCGACTTGCGGGCTCAGGTATTCGCTGATAATGCCTGCGATTAGCTCCAGATCCATAACATCAGCAGATGAAAAGGAGTGCATCTCTTGGAATATGAATTCCATAGCCCCTGCGACTTCCCGACCGTGAAATATCGGCACGATGATTAGAGACCTGATACCTTCACGACGACAACTGTCGCCCACAGCGGGATCATTTTGGGCGTCCAATAACTGCAACGTCTCGCCTTTCGCAAGGCAAGACTGAAAAAGGTTCGCGCTGAAATGGGGTCCCGTCCCTGTAACAGCGATTCCTACGCGAACCGGGTACACCACTCTACCTTGCTTCAGCATTCCGACAGACAACCCACTGCATCGGGTTATTTCCCACGTGCGGCCGACCACCAAGTCTATCGCCGACTGCAGATCAAGACCCTGCTCTCTAATCCGGCCCTGGATTTCTACGATGGCGACCAGCGCTTCTCCCGGGTTTTCGAAAATACGCCCCTCGAAGTTCTCTAGGCCAGCACATTCGCCATTCGCGAAGGCGTTCCGCGATTCAGACGTAACTTTAGGGATGTCTCGACTGACGGTTTCTGTTGCTACCAGATGAAGGTCGCCACAATGGGCATCGCTGGTCTTCTGGTCATCAGGAAGCGGAGGGAGATTGATTGGTCGAGGAGGGGTGATGCGGTTAAATCCGGGCGCAGCCGACGGCGGTCTTCTTGCGGTTTTTTCGTCCTGACATCCCCGAAGCGATATCATCCGTGGATTTCCGTGGCGCAAACAGACCTCTACGCCCAAAGAACGGAGTATTTGCATGTGGGACTCTATGTGGGCATAGAGCGCACGCGAAGAGTGGGGCCAGAAGTCGCTGCAAACTTCAACTCTAGTTTTTACCGCGGCTAGCAATTCACCCGCAGTCCCAGACCAGATCCCACCTCGTAGGGCGAACCATTCCACCAACTCCTGGTCAAATCGAATGTCTGATTCTGGCAGCACTATTGCGCTCGGCTGCTCGGTCGTTACATTCTGCGGGCTCATCAATCACTCTCCATCGATCAGACTTGTGCTG
The DNA here is from genome assembly GCA_025462925.1 of Acidobacteriaceae bacterium. Classification (GTDB taxonomy): domain Bacteria; phylum Acidobacteriota; class Terriglobia; order Terriglobales; family Acidobacteriaceae; genus JAICLA01. The sequence goes on along the minus strand of JAOAPL010000396.1, from coordinate 937 downwards.
CCCTGTTTTTGGCAAACTAATCGAACAGCTGTAGGAATGGGCACGGTGCGCCACCAGAGAACAATACTTGGAGCACGACCAGAATTTGGCTCGAGCAAATCCTGCGTTTTCATCGGCAGGGCCAGTGTCATGGCCAACGTTTAGCGGGCGACTCAGACTCGTCTTTCAAGGATAGACTCGCTACCGGCATGGCGCTCTTTTTGGGTATCGCTTCGTACTCAGTTTTCAATGCTGAGCGAAGCTCCTCTATTAGCTTCTTTGGAAGTCCATGAACGTTTTGTACGAGCCTTTTGGCAGCAAGCATGTTCTCAAAGCATTCTTTCACTTCTTCATCGCCGACAAAGGCAAGATCGTCTTCAACTTTTAGGACCTCGATCAGCGTCAGAAATCCGCCACCCTGTTCTATAGCTTCCGCAATCTCGACAAGCGTCCTGTCCGTAAGGTCGAAATTTGCCCAGCCCTTAATTTGGAAGCTAAAGTATCTCTGACTCTTTTCATAAGTGTCGTTTGCTCTTGTCACTGGGAATATTTCTGGCATGGGAACGGCCTCCTTTAGTCTAAGGCGGCGACTTTAAAACTCGGTCGTTTCGGATGGCATGATGGAACAAAGGTAAGGGGTTCCCCATCAGGTCGAAACATGTGGCCCTGTGCTTTCACAGATTTGACTTCACTGCGGGCGCGCCGTAGCGCTGGTAATAGTTGCTATGACCGCTAGGGGTGCAGCTGTTCAGCACGACTCCTAGCAACTTTGACCGGTCCAGAGCCTGCACTCCGCGTGCTAATCGTTGCTTTTCGGTGGTTCCTTCGCGTGCTACCAAGAGAACACCATCGGACAGTCGGGCCCAAACACTTGTATCCGCGAGAGGCAGCACCGGAGGAGAATCAATTAGGATCCAATCGAAACAGACTGCCAGTTGCTTCAACAGCCCGGAAAGCC
>JAOAPL010000381.1 GCA_025462925.1 Acidobacteriaceae bacterium | reverse complement strand
ACGCAGAGAACATCTTTTCGCTCGAGGACGGATTCGATTGCCGATAGTTGGCCGGGACGGAAGCCCTCAATCCCGAATAGCCGCTGTAATTGCTGGACGAGGTCGGGAGATGGCATCAGCGGTTTGCGCGATTACGACGGCAGACAATTTTGCCGCAGACGATGGTGGCGGCGACCTCTCCGGTAAACTGCCATCCATCGAAGGGCGTGTTCTTTGATTTCGAGTGCGAGTCCTGCGTTTCGAATTTCCATTTCTCGTGCGGATCGAAAATGGTGAGGTCGGCGTGGGCGCCGGGTGAGAGTGTGCCGCGATCTTCCAGTCCCACCAACTTCGCGGGATTCGAAGACATCAGTTCGATCACTCGTTTGACCGAGACTTCCCGATGATGGTGGAGGACTTGTAGGGTGATCGCAAATGCAGTCTCTAGCCCGGTGATGCCCATGGGCGCGCGGTCGAACTCCTGCTGCTTTTCGTGCAGCGCGTGTGGAGCGTGATCGGTGGCGATAGCGTCAATGCTGCCGTCGAGCAGGCCTTCGAGCATCGCATCGCGGTCTGCTGTTCCACGCAGCGGAGGATTCATCTTGAAATTCGTGTCGTAGTCGCCGACATATTCGTCAATCAGAGTGAAATGATGTGGCGTGACCTCGCAGGTAACGTGGACCCCATCCTGCTTTGCGCGGCGAACTGCATCGAGGGCCTTCCTGGTGGATAAGTGCGCAATGTGCAGGTGACCACCAGTTTCGCGGGCGAGGTGGATATCGCGCTCGACGATGCCGGATTCGGCTTCGATGGACATACCGCGAAGACCGAGTCGAAATGAAGTGGGGCCGAGATTCATGGAGCAGCCGCCGGTCAGGCGGGTGTCTTCCGCGTGCTGGATGACCGGGACGCCGAGCTTTGCTGCGGCCTGAAGGCTGGCGCGCATGATGTCGTCATGAAGAATGGGCTTTCCGTCGTCAGTGAAGGCGACTGCGCCGGAATTTCTCAAGGCGGTAAAATCCGTGAGAAGCACGCCCATGCTGCCGACCGTAGCTGCAGCAATTGGAAATACATTAACAATTGCGCCGCGCTCGGGAGCCTGTATCCAAGCATTGATCTCAGGATTGTCATTCACAGGAACGGTGTTGGGCATGCAGCAAACGGATGTGAAACCGCCGGCCGCTGCGGCAGCTGTTCCCGTGGCGATGGTTTCTTTGTATTCCTGTCCGGGCTGGCGCAGATGGACGTGAATGTCGATCAAGCCGGGCGAGACGATGAGCCCTTTGGCATCAAAGACCTCTGCGTCTTTGGCTACAGTCTTTCCTGGCGGCGCGACTTCCGCGATGCGACCATCGCGCAGCAGCACGTCCATTTTGCCGTCGGTGTTGGTGGCGGGGTCGATCACATGGCCGCCGCGAATGAGCAGAGGACGTTTTTGCTGATTTGTCATTTCCTCGCCCCTAGCGCTCGGGCCAGCACGGCCATCCTGACTGGCACTCCGTTTGCGACTTGCTCAACGATCACGGATTGCGGTCCGTCGGCGACTTCGGCGGTGATTTCCATCCCGCGGATCATCGGACCGGGATGCATGACGATGGCATCGGGCTTAGATTTCCGCATGCGCTCATTAGTGAGCTGATAGTCGCGAATGTAATCCTCGATATTCAAGTTCAGTCCCGAGAGCCGTTCTTTCTGCACACGCAGCATCATGATCACGTCAGCGGTCTTGAGGGACGCATCGAAATTGCGTTGCAGCTCGATTCCGGGCGCGAGTGTGGCGGCCAATTCTGGAAGCAGCTCATTCGGGCCGCACAGCGAGACATGCGCCCCCATCTTCGAGAGCAATTGAACATTGGAACGGGCGACACGGCTGTGGAAGATGTCCCCTACGATCAACACTCGCAATCCGCGCAGAGCTTTCTTGTGGCGCAGCATTGTGTACGCATCGAGCAACGCCTGTGTGGGGTGCTCATGCATGCCGTCTCCCGCGTTGATGACAGGAACTTTCAAGTAGTGGGCCATGAGCTGTGCCGCGCCGGATGAGGGATGGCGCATTACGATGACCTCGGCGCCAGTCGCCTCGATCGTGTATCCGGTGTCAACGAGGGATTCGCCTTTTTCGATGCTCGACGCCGCTGCGTGGACCACCGTCGTGACGGCCCCAAGATTCTTGGCGGCAAACTCGAAGGAGACTCGTGTCCGAGTGCTGGCTTCATAAAACAGCAGTGCGACACGACGTCGAGCCAGCGTATTTGTGAGTTGCCGTCTCGACGCAGGAGATTTTTCCAGCCGCGATTGCATGCTGGCGGTTTCTTTGAGCAAAGAAGCGATTTCTTCTGGGGAAAGTTGTTCGATCGCCAGCAGCGAACCAGGTGGAATGGACACAGCGAGCTTCTGTTTGCCGCCGCGTGGCTTGGACTTGGGACTGCGCATGGGACTTTCTAGATAACGTGCTGACTTGCAGGCTGCCGCTGAACTGTTAGACGCGTTCCACCAAGAGCACTTGATCCGCGCTGTCGATCTCTTTCAGTTTCACTTCAATGATCTCGTTGTCAGTGGTTTGGACGGTGCGACCGACGTATTGGGCCTCAACCGGCAATTCCCGATGACCGCGATCGATCAGCGCCAGCAGTTGAACTTTGCGCGGGCGTCCATGATCAAAGAGTGCGTCGAGGGCGGCGCGAGTGGTGCGGCCGGTGTAGAGGACGTCGTCGATAAGGATGATGTCCTTCTCATTCACATCAAATCCAATCGCACCTTTGATGACCACAGGCTTCGGCCCGGTGGTGGAGAGGTCATCGCGATAGAGGTTGATGTCGAGCATCCCGATGAGAACATCTGTCTTCTCGATGCTCTTGATCAATGCGGCGAGACGCTGCGCAATGGGAACACCGCGGCGGCGGATACCGACTAATCCGAGGTTTTCGATGCCATTCGCCTTTTCGACGATCTCATGGGCCAAACGAACGAGTGTCCTGTCAATCTCAGAAGCGGACATCAGGCGTGCTTTTTCGCGGATGTTCGGAGTACTGGGCTTTGAGCTCATAATGGTCGAGAGCATGATACTTGGGCGTGACGCGGTTGAGCAAGGAGGCGCTTACGCAGGCGACCTACGCGGACGAATCAATCGGATTCTGGTCGTCCGCTCTTGAGCATGGCCGCCCCGGCTGCTCCTCCCAATGAGCTTAGGATCAGAAAGGTGAACAAGAAGATAATGGCTGCGAGCACTAAGAGGATGGCAATGCCGGCGGGAGTCATCATTTGCTGCACGACGGTCTGCGCCTGTGGATTGGGATTCTTTGCAGCCGCCTCTTCCAGCGCTTTGCGCACTGTATTGAGTACTTCCCCGCGCTGCGAAGATAGTTCCGCGGCTGCGATCAAACAATAAACTGCAAACGAAAACAGTCCGGTGACGGCGCCCAGGCGAGCACCAGCACCGGCGCTCACCGGTTGCTTGTTGTTGCCACGCACATAAAGCAGAACCGAGAACGCGCCGCCGAATGGCACCACCAATAGAGCGAGCGCCGGCAACTGCGTGATTGAAGCAATTAAAATCAGCAAGGCAACTGTGGCAAAGCCGCTGACGGCGGTTTTGGGTAGCGCGGAAGACCATCTGATAGCGGAGATCGCCTCACCAGAGTCGGAGGAACTGCCTACGAAGCGCGCGGTCCCGAGCTCCTCATCGACACGCGACACCACCGGCTGCGAAGTGACAGGCGTCGCCACCCTGATCTGGGGGGCTCCGCACTGCGGGCAGAACGGGATGCCAGGAGCTACTTCCGCGTTACATCGATGACAAAGATTGTCCATTGGTGAGCAATTTTCAAATTACAGGAGAGCAGCAATCTAAGCAACTTGCAGTAGAACCAAACAAAAAAGCGGCACAGGTTTGCGCCGCCTTCTGGAGTTCCACTGATGGAATTAGATCGTATCTTTGTCCTTGCTTTCGCCGTGTGTGACCACATAGACCAGGCTGAATTCCGTTCCATTTTTAGAGGGCTTAAAGCCGACTAATCGCTGGCGATTCTCCGTTCCTACCATCAATTCGACATCTTCGGCCTTGATGTTCATTCCGTGTTTTTTCTCGCCCTTATCGTTGCAGGACAAGGCGTCTTTATCTTTTACAGAAGCAGTCAAATCCGGTGAACCCGGCTTGCACTCCAGCACGCGGCCGTACTTCGACATTTCCTTCTTGTAATAGTCCCAAACCCTATCTTGAGGATCGTCGGTCAAGTAAGTGAGCGCCACTACTCGTACTCCAAACCATGGAGTATCGATGTTGACGTTCGCCTTGCCCTGATTGTGCTCGTCGCTTTCAGGTTTCAATCGCGCTCCGGGATAGACGGAAAGTCCCGTGTCCTTGGGGTTGACGTCATCGGTTCTTACGTTGAGGGCGCCTAAAGGAGAATGGATGCTGACGTTCTTCTCCCCCCTTTCTTTGCCGCTGGTATGTATGTTGCAGCCGGTGAGCAGGCCCACGCCGAGAGTCGCTGCTATCGCAAAGTGAATTCCGTTTCTCATCATCATTTTCTTCCTCGAATTCCGTCACTGTTTCGGTGCTGCTTGCGTTTCCGCTGCAGGAGTTGGTTGTGCGACACGGCCCTGCGCCATCGCGCTATGTTCTAACCCTGTTCCGCGGACTGCGATATTAGGCAAGGTGACAGGGAGCTTTCCGCGAAATGGGATCTCTCCGAATAACGCCTTGACCGCAGCAGTCTCAGAGGTCGGCGAGTTGGAAAATGTGCAGATGTAAGTTTGCACGGTGGGAAACTCACCCGCCAGATATGGATTTCCCATAGCCACCATCGCAGTTTTCTTTCCTGCCGATTGCAAGATCCGCTCCATAAGCGTGCTGTTGTCTCCGACCAATGCCACCGAATTCTTCATCACGCCATTCACCGACACCATCTTGCCTGTTGTAGGAACAACATAGGCAGCTACGATCACTGCTTTGGCTTTGACCGCTGCTGCAACGGCTGTCTCTCTCATCGCTGCTGCAACGCGATTATCCACGAACATGATCTTCGCGTCGGGAATCCGCTGCCTGACTTCACGCTCAAAGCCACGACCCGATTCTCCCCGCATGTCGTCGGTCAGGATCAGGACGAAAACGCCCTCACCCGGTTGCTCTGCCATGTCATACGGCCCCCGGGGCACAGAAGTTCCGTGACGGCGCTGAAACTCCGTGGAAAGTGTGCTGAGTGCCTGTCCGTTGTCGCGGACCAGAGCGACGGCGGCATCAGCGATCTCTTGCGCCAGGGTGAGGTCGGCCGGTTTAGCGACTAACTCGGAGATGGAATCGAGGTCCACGAGACGGGCCTTGTGAAGTCCGAGAGAGGCCTTGGCGCGGAGCACTTTCAAGACGCGCGAGTTCAGTTCATCGTTGGTGATCTCACCGGATTTTGCGGCGCGGAGCAGGCCGTTGTACGCACCGTCAAGGTCAGATGGCAGGATGATCATGTCATTGCCAGCCTTGAAGGCGTCTACGGCGGCACGGCCGGCGGCATCGGTGCCTGCCGATTTGTAGATCGACGTCAGCGCCTTCATGTCCATGGCGTCAGTGACAACGATCCCGCCGAAATGCATGTCATGGATCAGCAGATCGGTGATGATTTTGGAGGAAATCGTGGCCACCCGATTGGGATCAGGCTCGAGTGCAGGCACGGTCACATGGGCGACCATGATCGAGTCAACTCCGGCGTCGATCGCTTTTTGAAATGGAGGCAGGTCAGTGGCGCGCAGGTGCTCGATCGTCCCACCCACCCGGGCCAACTCGAGATGCGAATCGGTGCTGGTGTCGCCGTGTCCGGGAAAATGCTTTGCGGTGGAGAGCATGCCGCCTTCGCGCGAGCCGCGGATGTATGCGGCAAGAAGATCGCCGACTTGTTGCGGGTCCTCACCGAAAGAACGAGTGTTGATGACGGGGTTTTCCGGATTGGAATTTACGTCGGCGACGGGGAAGAAATTCCAATGTACGCCGATGGCGCGCGACTCACGAGCTACGATCCTGCCGAAGGCTTCCGCATACGCCGGCTTTCCGGCGGCTCCGAATGCCATCGCATGGGGAAAGAACGGAGTGCCCATCAGCCGCATAGATAGACCGCGTTCGAAATCGGCGGCGACCAGCAATGGCAGCTCTGAATCATGCTGCAACCTATTCGTGACTACCGCAGCCTCGTAAGGCTGGTTTCGCAGAAGAAAAGGACCGTCCACGCGCACGGTGATAATCACGGACCCGAGGTGATATTTGTGGATGTCGTTATGCAGGCTGTTGTAGGCGGGGCTTTCGACATTTTGAAATTCCGCCAGCGCGCGGACCATGATGAGCTGTCCGATTTTCTCTTCCACCGACATCTTCTTCAGAGTCTTCTGCGCCCACTTCTCGCCATCCTTTGTGAGCTGGACGGGACGCGCCTGAAGTTTCTGCTTATCTTTATCGCTGTCTTTTATCGGCGCGGCGAGCAGGGAAGTGCAGGTCAGAAAAAGGAAGAAGACAAAAAACTTCAGCATGGACTGAAATTTATCAGAATGGCGCCCCGGCTGGAACGCAAGAATCAGCATTTCGCCGGCGAGAGGCCGGCGTTGGGATCGAAGCTTCTGATGTTTTCGCTCAGGCGCGCGCCCGGTTCATTCCACGAATGGGACCTTTGCGCCTATCCGATGCGCCTGGTCTCTCGCTTTCGCGTCTGTCCGCTACCCGCCTGTCTCCTGTACGTTGCTCCTGCATTGGTCAGTCCTTTTTCTTTGGGTCTTTGGGGAAGAGACACTTTACATCTGTTTACTGACGATTTCAACAGTATTGGATTGGACTGCCGGATCATTTCCGAACCCGGCGAGCCAGTGAATGTTGTGCTCGCGCCGGAACCATGTCATCTGCCGCTTGGCGTAGTTTCGATGCGCCTGCTGCGCTGCTGTAATGGCTTCTTCGAGTGAGAGCTCTCCGTTAATGTGCTGGAGAGCCTGACGATATCCCAGCGAATTGATGGGACTGTTGGGAATTGTCAGAGTCTGAGGATATTTCGCCGCCAACGCGCCTGTTTCCGCAATCAATCCGTCCTGAAACATTTGTCGGCAACGGGCGTTGATGCGCTCATACAAGAGTTGACGGTCCGGATTCAAGCCTAGTCGAACAATGCGAAAACCAGTGATGGGGTCGCGGCCTTGCTTCCAGAGGTCCGTCATCTTTTCGCGCGTAGCCTGGCAGATCTCAATCGCGCGGATCACCTTGGGCACGTCGTTGGGATGGATGCTGGCCGCGGCGGCCGGATCCATTCGCCGCAAGACGCGATGCAGGTAGGCCGCGCCTTTTGACTCCACTCTCTCACGCAACCGCGCGCGAAGTTCCTCTGAGCGTTGTGGCCCGGCGAAGAGTCCGTCCAGCAACGCGCGCAAATAGAGGCCGGTACCGCCAACGACGATCGGGGTTTTGGAACGCTCATTTATTTCTTGAATGGCTGCGCGCCCAAGTCGCGCATATTCACCCGCGGTGAAACCGGCAGCCGAAGCGTCGGCCACATCGATGAGGTGGTGTGGAACCCGCTTGCGATCTTCTTGTGACGGCTTGGCGGTGCCGATCTCGAATTCGCGATAGACGGCAACGGAATCACAACTGACGATTTCTCCGCGAAACTTCTCAGCCAATGCGAGCGAAAGGGCAGTCTTGCCACTGGCGGTGGCGCCGACGATAACGATGAGGATCGGATTTTCTTGCGGGACGGTCACTCGGTTCCGAGTAAGGCTATCTCAGAGATAAGTGTAGTGCATGGCGATAGCGCGCGAAGACATACACCGCCGCGACGAGGACGATGAGAATGATTCCCAACGTCTGTTGCTGCCATGCACGGCGGTTCGGCGAGATCATCGCAATTCAGTTCCGCGATCAGGGTTGTAATAGAAGTGGAAACGCAGCGCGATGTTCTGTCCGCGAAACTCCTTCGGGAGCGGCGGGAAGGGATTGGAACCTGTGATTCCGCCCCAGGCCGCGCGGTCGAGAGCCACGTCTCCGCTGGGGCCCCTCAAGTGCATGCCTTCGACGTTTCCATTCTTATCGATCTGGAATTCGATTGCGACTTTGCCCTGCTTCATCAAGGGAGGGCGGGCGACTTCAGGTATCAGGTTGTACCAATTCAGCCGCACTGCTTGCAGCACGCGTTGCAGGTACGGGGCGAAGTCCACGCCCATCGTGTCACTAAGGATCTCAAGGTTTCCTTGATTGTTAGTGTTGGGACTGGCGAAGCCATTGCCATATTCGCCTCCCATGCCACCACCGCGCGAGGGCGCCGTGGCACGCGCGGCCTCTTCGATCGCAGTTCCCACAGAGGGGCTGCCCATGCGGAAATTCCCGAAATTCGGCTTCGCTTCAGGCGGTGTTTCCATCGCCTGCTGTGAATTGTTCTGCGGCGGTTGCGATTGGGCCTGCTGCTGCGCGTTCTGCTGTGCCTGGGCCTGTTGCTGAGGCTGCTGTTGAGGTGTGGCTTGGGACGCTCTCTGTGCAGGTGGTCCGCTGCGGCGATTGTCACGCAGCTCGTCCAGAAGTTTCTTGTCCAAACGAGGGTTCTTCGATGTTGCTATGCGGTCCTTGTCTGAGATCTTGTTGGTGTCCGGTTTGCGTGTGACCTTTTGTAGATCCTTTGGACTATCGAGATAGGTCAACTGATGGTCCTTCATCATGTCCCGCGATTCAACCAGGGTCACTGGTTGCCCGGCCCACATTTTCGGGAATTCACGAATAGTGAATATTACGAGCAGGTGGACGATGATCGATATCCAAATTGCCTCGCGCCAGCGGGAGCGGGAGTTATCATCGCGCAGCTCAGAGAGTAAAAAATGGAAATCTTCCGCGCTCATTTCCTGCGCGTGCGGCCGCGAGCCTCTCGCCGTATTGTGCTCTGGGGTGGGTGGTCGCTCTTGCTCGGTATGGGGCGGAGTCTCGATGCTTGCCATCAGTGGTGGATCGAATCAGCTCGTTATACAACTACTAATTAGACGATGAATAAACGCAACTGGACTCGCATACCTATTTTCTCATTTTTGACCAAGAGAATTACTCGATTTCGGAAAAGTTTACAAAAAATTGGTACGTTGTGACTGCGTAAAGCAAACTTCCGCACCCGCTCCTGGTTGCGTATCGGCTAAAACCCTTAGGGTTACTGCAAGTTGCTACAGTGAATGGGCGTAATCCCGAACAACAGCATAGAATCGGCACTGAGTTGACTCTCTGCTAGGGCTGGGCTAGCCTCGTGAGTACCTTATTCTGACTTCCCAAGGCGATCACGGTCTTTTGCCAGCTATTCGGGCCATATTGCATGAAAATCCATCGTAAATTATTGATTTTGTTGTACTTCGGTGTGACTGTCACCGCGCTGCCGACTCGCGTTGCTGCGGCACCGCTGAAGCCAACACATGCTGAAAAAGCGATAGTGGTCAGCGTCCACGAAGTGGCGTCGAAAGCCGGAGTGGAAATGCTGCGCGCCGGTGGAAATGCTGTTGATGCCGCGGTTGCGACTGGCTTCGCTCTAGCCGTGGTACACCCGCAGGCAGGAAACATCGGCGGCGGCGGATTCATGCTGGTCCGCATGGCCAGCGGTGCCACGCATTTTCTTGATTATCGGGAGAAGGCACCTGCCGCGGCAACCCGCGATATGTATCTGGACGCAAAGGGAAATGTTGTCAAAGACCTGAGCATGATCGGATACAAGGCGATAGGAGTGCCGGGCTCGGTAGCAGGTCTGGTCATGGCGCAAAAGAAATGGGGAAAGCTGAAGCTGGAACGCGTGATGCAGCCAGCGATCCTTCTGGCAAAGACGGGTTTTACGTTGGCCTACGAAGACGCGCAAAATTTCAAAGACGCGCACCTGAGTGAATTTCCTGCATCTCGCCGGACATTTCAGCGTAATGGAGATTTCTACCGGCCGGGAGAATCATTCCGTCAGATGGAATTGGCCAAGACACTAGAACGTATTGCGGCTGACCCAAATAGTTTCTATACAGGCGCGTTGGCGCATGAGCTGGCGGAAGCCGTCCGGAAGGGCGGCGGCCTGATCACAGAAAAAGATCTGGCCGATTACGAAGTGAAAGAGCGCGAGGTGGTCCGGGGAACGTACCGCGGATACGAGATCATCGGTGCGCCGCCACCATCATCCGGTGGCATTGCCCTGATTGAGGCGCTGAATATTCTGGAAGGCTATGATCTGCGAAGCATGGGGAGCCGTTCAGCAGACTCGATCCATGTGACCGCAGAAGCATTTCGAAGGGTGATGTATGACCGCGCGGATTTTCTTGGTGACCCCGATTTCGCGAAAATTCCTGTTCCCGAGTTGCTTGACAAGCAATATGCCGCAGCTTGGCGGGAGTCGATCAATCCAGAGAAGGCCAGCGTCAGCAGGCAATTACAGCGGCCAGCATTCCGAAATCTGGACCAGGTGGCGTGGATCAATCCTGCGACCCAGCAAGCAATCACTGAACCGGAGAACACCACGCACTACTCTGTCGTCGATGCCGCCGGCAATGCCGTAAGCGTATCGACAACACTGAACGACAGTTTTGGATCGCATGTGTCCGCCGAGGGACTTGGCTTCCTTTTGAATGATGAGATGGACGATTTCGTTTCAAAGCAAGGCGTTCCGAATGCGTATGGGCTGATCCAGGGCCCGGCGAATGCGATCGAAGGGGGCAAGCGACCGCTATCGGCGATGGCGCCAACAATTGTCCTGAAGGACGGGAAGTTGTTCATGGTGCTGGGCTCGCCGGGAGGTCCTCGCATTATCACCACGGTTGCGAATATCCTGATGGGAGTGATTGATTACGGGCTTTCTATTCAGGAGGCGGTGAATGCGCCGCGGTTTCATCATCAATGGTTGCCGGACAGCATCTCCATGGAAAAGGTGGGATTCTCTCCAGATACGATCAGGCTGCTTTCGAACCGGGGACACAAGCTTGATTTCACCGGATACTGGAGTGATGGCGAATGTATTGCCATAGATCAAAAAACAGGAGAGCGGTTGGGCGGCACAGATGGACGGAACAACGGGAGAGCAGTCGGCTATTAAGGATCTAAGTAAGGACCACGATGCTGAGAGCAATGTCCACATACGTAGGCGTCACCGAACGATTGCATCCGGGAATGCTGGATGAACTGGTCCGTGGTGGAGCACAGACGATTGAGATCTTCTGTGCGCGCCAGCACTTTGACTACACCAACAAGAGCCACGTACGCGAGATCGCGAACTGGTTCAAGTCGAGCGGTGTTCCCGTGAATTCCCTGCATTCACCCATGTATAGCGACACGGATTGGGGACATGACGGTTCGCATTCAGTGAACATTGCCGACTCAGACAAGCGGCGGCGCATCGAGTCCACAGATGAGATCAAGCGCGCGTTGGAAGTCGCAGAGGTCTTGCCGTTCCGTTTCCTGGTGCAACACATCGGAGATGCGGGAGAGAGTTACGACGAGCGAAAATTCGATGCTGCCATGAGCACCATCGAACATCTGCGTGCTTTCGCGAAACCGCTTGGGGTAACCATGCTGGTGGAAAATATCCCTAACGAACTTTCGACTCCGGAGAAGTTGTTGGAAATGATCCGCACATCACACTTCGATGATGTGGGCGTATGTTTTGACTTTGGCCATGCGCATATCGCGAGCGCCGTCGCTCCGGATTTTGAGATCGTGCGAGATTACGTGCGCTCGACGCACGTTCATGACAACGACCGTGGCCATGATTCGCACCTGTGGCCCGGAAAAGGCACTATCGATTGGAAACTAGCCATGGAACTCCTCAAGACCGCTCCCCACATTCCGCCGTTGCTGATGGAGATCAATGGGAACGATGAGAAGGATGTGGCGGGTTCCATGCAGAAGGCATTCAGAAACTTAGGGCAAGAACTTTAATAATTATGCATACCATCACAGAAGCACCAGTAACCACAATCGGCGACATCGGCAAACATGAGGGTCAGTCCGTCACCATTCGCGGATGGCTCTACAATCTTCGCGAGAGTGGGAAATTGCTGTTCCCAATATTTCGCGATGGCACAGGATTCATCCAGGGCGTGATAGCAAAGGCCGCGGTCTCGCCGGAGATGTTTGAGACGGTGAAGAATCTTACGCAGGAATCCAGCGTCATCGTGCAGGGCTCAGTGCGCGCAGACAAGCGTGCCAAGGGCGGATACGAACTCGACGTGCAGGATGTGAAAGTGATCTCCCGCGTCCCGGAATCAGATCCATATCCGATCTCGCTCAAGGAACATGGTATTGAGTTCCTGATGGAGAAACGGCATCTCTGGGTGCGGACGCCGCGGCAAGTCGCCATTCTGCGGCTTCGCGCGGAGATCATCAAAGCCGCAAGAGATTTCTTTGACGATCGCGGATTCACGTTGACGGACCCGCCGATCCTCACTCCGGCCGCATGCGAAGGCACATCCACACTCTTCGAGGTGGATTACTTCGATAATTCCGCATATCTGACGCAATCGGGACAGCTCTACATCGAAGCCACCGCGATGGCTCTGGGCAAGGTTTATTCGTTCGGCCCAACATTCCGCGCGGAAAAATCGAAGACACGCCGCCACCTCACGGAATTCTGGATGGTGGAACCGGAGGTCGCCTACGCCGAATTGAAAGACGTAATGGAGCTGGCGGAGAACTTTATCAGCTTCATCGTGCAGCGGTGTTTGGAGCGGCGTCGGCCGGAGTTGGAGACGATCGGACGCGACATCTCGAAGCTGGAAAAAGTTGTGGCTCCGTTTCCTCGCGTTAGCTATGACGATGCGGTCAAGATCTTGCAGGAAGGACACGCCAAGGGTGCGCTGGAAAATAGGTTTGAATGGGGCGGCGATTTCGGCTCGCCGGATGAGACTTACATCTCGTCGCAATTCGATAAACCGGTGATGATCCACCGCTATCCATCCGCGATCAAAGCGTTTTACATGGAGCCTGATCCGCAGCGTCCTGAATTGGCCTTGTGCGTGGATGTGCTGGCACCCGAAGGATACGGCGAGATCATCGGCGGTTCGCAACGCATGGGCTCTTACGATGCGCTGTTGAAGCGCATTAAGGAACACGAGCTTCCGGAAGAGGCGTTCCAATGGTACTTGGACCTACGCAAATTCGGCGGAGTCCCGCATGCGGGCTTTGGTATGGGTATTGAACGTGCCGTGGCTTGGATTTGTGCTCTGGAGCATGTGAGAGAGACCATCCCGTTCCCGCGCATGTTGAACAAGATTTATCCGTAAACCCCAGTGGGGATGCGGCTTCTCAGAAGCAAAGAGCAACTAAGAATGTATGGACGCGCAAGAGATTTTTATGGAAAACCAAACAGATGCAAAGATTGAGTTGAGAGCCAAGCAGATTGAAACAGACGCTGCGATAACCAAAGGAAACGCAGTTGTGACGACTGATGTCCCTGCCCAAGTGCAGAAGAAACGCGCTACTGACAGGCCAACTGTGGGCAGCATTTCCGCGAAGAAGATTCGCGTGATTGGCGTGCCGCTGGACTTGGGCCAATCCCGCCGTGGGGTGGACATGGGGCCTTCCGCAGTCCGCGTCGCCGGTCTTGAGGCGCGATTGGAAGCCCTGGGACACATTGTGGAAGATGGCGGCAACATCACCGTTGCATTGGCCGAGACGAAGAAAGCGGGCGATCCTTCCGCGAAGTATTTGAAAGAGATCACCGCAACTTGCACCAAGCAGGCCGAGCAGGTCTTGAAGACCATGGAAGCGGGTTTCGTTCCGCTGGTGCTTGGCGGCGACCATTCAGTTGCGGTAGGAACTGTCTCCGGCGTGGCTGAGTTTTATCGCCGCCAGGAAAAGAAGATCGGCTTGATTTGGATCGACGCGCACAGCGATATCAATACGCCCGATACATCGCCGAGCGGCAACGTTCACGGCATGCCCCTTGCCGCCATCATGGGCCTGGGGCCGGTGGAGTTGGGCAACATCTACAATTTCTCGCCCAAGGTGATGCCGGAGAACACTGTCATTATCGGCGTCAGGGACATTGACCAGACGGAAAAAGAAAATATCCGTCGTGCCGGAATCACCGAGGTTTATACGATGCGCGATATCGACGAGCGCGGCATGCGTACCGTCATCGAAGAAGCCCTGCGCACCGCTGGCCGCGGCACCGCCGGATATCACGTCTCGCTGGACATGGACTGGATCGATCCTGAAGACGCGCCGGGAGTAGGCACTCCCGTCCGTGGCGGGGCGACATATCGTGAAGCGCACTTAGCCATGGAGATCATCGCCGACCACGGCCGCATGACCAGCTTTGAGATTGTCGAGGTTAATCCGGTGATCGATGAACACAACCGCACTGCGGACCTGGCAGTGGAGTTGGCGATGTCAGCGTTTGGGAAGAAGATACTGTAGACTTCACCACGGATTTCACGGATCAAACGGATTTGCACGGATTCAGTTTGTAAATCCGTGACATCCGTGTAATCCGTGGCCAGCTCTTGATTTTTCACTTCCCAAACTCCGCCTTCTCCCCGAACTTTCCTGCCAATGCCGTCATGTATTGTTCAATGCTCTTGGTGTGTCCCATGATGAACCGGGAAACGAATCGGAAGAACGGGTTTGGCACTTCGCCGCGCTCCGTGATTTCGAGGATGCTGCCGCCCGCTCCGGGCGTGATCTCAAATGTCCATTGGCCGCTGAACATATTTCCGCTGTCTCTCACTCGTCGGACGAGCTTTTGTGGAGGCACCGCCTCGGAATCTTCCAGCAGTAGTTTCATCCCATCTTTGTACGTTTCCTGCCATGCCGGGTGTCCGTTCTGATCGGGAAGGCGCTCGACAGTCTTCAGATCAGATCGCCACTTTGGGTCGTCAGAATGATTGCTGATCGCCTGCCAGACGGCTTCCGGCGGTTGGTTCAGTTTTAATTTCCTTGATGCCACGTGGCCGAGGGGCAGCATCGCCCCCGCAGCGAATATCGCGAAGACCATCGTGACCAGAAAAAGGATTCCGAGAACTACCCAGCGCATTTGCTTTGCTCCGGTTGTGCTTTGTGTGAGCGGGGATGATAAATTTGAACCCGCAGCAAAGCAAATATCAAACAGCGCGAAGGTCAACACCAGGGATGAAGAAGCTCAGAGTCGGCATTCTTTTCGGCGGTCGCAGCGGTGAACATGAAGTGTCATTGCTCTCAGCGGCCTCGGTATTGAACGCCATCGACAAGAATAAGTTTGAAGTTGTTCCCATTGGAATCACCAAGTCCGGACAGTGGCTCACGGCTGCTCACGCCGAGCGTCTACTTACAAAGAAAGATGCTGCCACCGATGACAAGCATCTGCGCGCCGGCGATCCGGAGTTGACGCCGGGTGCTGCCGTACTCGCAACGGGCAAGGGCATCATTGTTCCGCCAATGCCGGATGCGAGTTCCATGGTTCCATTCGCCACCAATGCAGGCGCCGCCAGTACAGGCAGCCAGTCAATCAATGTGGACGTAATCTTTCCCGTGTTGCACGGAACCTTTGGGGAAGATGGAACGATTCAGGGATTGCTCGAGCTCGCGGACATTCCATACGTCGGAGCGGGAGTGCTGGGCTCTGCCGCTGGGATGGACAAAGATGTGATGAAGCGGCTGTTCGCCGCGGCGGGTTTGACGATGGTGAAACACGTCACGGTGCTGCGCAGCCGCTGGGATTCTGAACCCAAAAAAGTCCGCAAAGAGATTGAGAACAAATTGAAGTATCCGGTGTTTGTTAAGCCAGCGAATCTTGGGTCTTCGGTTGGGATTTCTAAAGCGCACGATTCCGCCGAACTTGGTCCGGCAATGGACATCGCTGCAAGCTACGACCGCAAGATCGTTGTCGAACAAGGTGTTGGAAGCGCGAAGCAGAAGGCGCGGGAGATCGAAGTTTCTGTACTCGGGAACGATAAGCCTACCGCCTCTGTGCCGGGTGAGATCGTGCCGATGGCGGAGTTCTACGATTACGCGGCGAAGTATCTTGACGAAGGGTCGAAGCTGCTCATCCCGGCGAAATTGAACAAGGCGGAGATCAAGAAAGTTCAGCAGATGGCCATCGCAGCGTTTCAGGCGGTAGACTGCTCGGGGTTGGCACGGGTTGATTTTCTAATGGATGCGAAAAGCGGCAAGCTTTTTGTTAATGAGATAAATACAATGCCCGGCTTCACCGCCATCAGTATGTATCCCAAGCTTTGGGCAGCCACGGGGCTGGCATACACTGACTTGATCACGCAATTGATCGAGTTGGCGCTGGAACGGCACGGCGAGAAGAAGCGGAATAAATACAGTCGCGAGAGCTGATCCCGGGAACGATTGCAGTAATATTAACGTCCAATGGCTAGAAGAACGAGATGACTATCTTTGGAAGCAAACCGCCAGATCCGGCGGCGGAAGCGCGAAGGCAAAAACGCAAGAGAATCCTGATTGGGATGGTCGTCTTGCTGATAGTAGCCGGCGTGATCGCTTTTTGGTTCAGATATTGGCCGGAAGAGCGCGTAGTGGATCAATTCTTCACCGCGCTTGAACAGAAGAACTATGAGAAGGCCTATGCGATCTGGCGCGCAGATCCGCAATGGCAGCAGCATGTGGATCGCTACAGCGAATACACCTTTGGTCAATTCCAGCTTGACTGGGGTCCTACCGGAGATTTCGGCTATATCAACAAGCACGAAGTTCGCGGAGCGGTTGCGCCGAAGAGCGTCAATACGCAAACCAGCGGTGTCATTGTTGCCACTCGCGTGAATGACAGGATGAAGCCGGCGTGCTTGTGGGTGGAAAAATCAACCAAGGCCATCAGTTTCTCGCCGCGAGATTGCGCTGCGCCTTAACAGCAAATGGCGCACGAGCGAATTATCCTGCTCTCCTCCTGTAAACTAGCTCGTCTGAACTAGACGGAGTTAATCCATGATTCGTTTCTCTCCTCGCCTTGCCTTCATCGCAGTCCTTTGCATGGTTACCACGGCATTTTCGCAAACTGCGCCGCCGAAACCAACCGGCGCGAGTGGGCCTAAGCGGCCGCTGCAAGAACTGCCTTACACCCCGAGTCTCGACATCCCATCGATGGACAAGACCGCAGACCCGTGCGTGGACTTCTACGCTTACACATGCGGTGGTTGGATGAAGAACAATCCCATTCCGCCCGATCAGGCGCGTTGGAACGTCTATTCGAAGATGGAGGATGAAAACCAGCAGTTCCTTTGGGGCATTTTGGAGGCAGCGGCGAAGCCTGCTGCGACGCGATCTGCGGTGGACCAGAAGATCGGGGACTATTTTGGCGCATGCATGGAAGAATCCGCTGTCGAAAAAGCGGGAGCTGCTCCGTTGAAGAAAGACTTGGCTTCGATCGACGCTTTGAAATCGACAGCAGAACTTGCCCCGCTGCTGGCGAGACTACATCTTTCCTCCAGCGGCAGCGGATTGGTCTTTGGTTTCGGTTCGAACCAGGATTTCAAGGACTCAAACCAGGTGATCGGCTTTGCTGACCAGGGCGGACTCGGCTTGCCCGATCGTGATTACTACACTAAGGACGACGCGAAATCGAAAGAGACTCGCGCCAAGTATGTTGAGCACGTGCAGAAGATGTTTGAGCTGCTCGGGGACAAGCCTGAAATCGCCAAGGCGAATTCCGAGACCGTGATGCGAATTGAGACGGCGCTGGCAAAGTCGTCGCAAACGCGAGTGGAGCGACGCAATCCCTACAATCTTGACCACAAGATGAAGGTTGAGCAGCTTGCCGCGATGACGCCGTCATTTGCCTGGAAGCAGTATTTCGATGGGCAAGGACTGCCGAATCTACAAGAGCTGAATGTGGCTTCGCCGGAGTTTTTCAAGCAACTGGAAGTGCAGCTCAAGGCGGAGAGTCTTCCCAACTGGAAGGCGTACCTGCGATGGCACCTCGCCAATGCGAATGCCGAGTATCTCTCTTCGAAGTTCGTGCAAGCCGATTTTGATTTTTACCGCAAATACTTGCGGGGTGTTTCTGAGATGCAGCCGCGCTGGAAGCGCTGCGTGAACTGGGTGGATCGCGATCTGGGTGAAGCCTTGGGACAGGCCTTCGTGAAGAAGACTTTTGGGCCGGAGGTAAAACAGCGCACCGTCGACATGACCGATCAGATTGAGAAGGCGATGGAAAGCGAGATCAAGGCGATCGATTGGATGAGCGACGCAACCAAGCAAAAGGCGCTGGAGAAATTGCATGGCATGGTGAACAAGATCGGCTATCCCGACCGATGGCGCGATTACAGTGGCATCAGCGTTGTGCGCGGAGATTTCTTCGGGAATGTTACGCGCAGCACTGTCTTTGAATCGAAGCGGCAGCTGGCAAAGATCGGCA
Organism: Acidobacteriaceae bacterium; assembly: GCA_025462925.1. Lineage (GTDB taxonomy): Bacteria > Acidobacteriota > Terriglobia > Terriglobales > Acidobacteriaceae > JAICLA01. The sequence continues at coordinate 4,292 of JAOAPL010000381.1, read as the reverse complement.
AGCCGGTGGACCGCGGCGAGTGGGGCATGACTCCGCCGACAGTGAACGCGTACTACAACCCACAGATGAATGACATCAATTTTCCGGCGGGCGTTTTGCAACCCCCACTCTTCGATTTCAAGATGGACGACGCGCCCAACTACGGCAATACAGGGCAAACGATCGGGCACGAACTGACTCACGGTTTCGACGATGAAGGCCGGCAGTTCGACGCAAAGGGAAATCTGAGCGATTGGTGGACCAAGGAAGACAGCGAGAGATTTGAAAAGCGCGCCAGTTGTGTCTCAGACCAGTTCTCGCAATACACCATCGTTGATGACATCAAGATCAACGGCAAACTCACCATGGGTGAGGATGTCGCTGACTTGGGCGGCACGCGATTGGCGTATATCGCCTGGAAGAATGCCACAGCAGGGAAGACTTTGACGCCCGAGGATGGCTTTACGCCTGACCAGCGCTTCTTTATCGGTGTGGCGCAATGGGCATGCGCTAATCAACGTCCTGAAGACTTGCGTGTTGGCGCAATCACGAACCCACACTCCCCGGAGAAGTACCGCGTCAACGGATTGGTATCCAATTTTCCGGAATTCCAGGCAGCATTTTCTTGCAAAGCGGGCCAGCCAATGGTGAACAAGAATATGTGTCGAGTCTGGTGATTGCTTCACATTGCGCGTGCAGGAATGGATTCCATCGTTTCCTGAGCTCGAAGCTAGAGGACCTGAAAACCTGAAATTCGGACCCAGTCGCTGTCCTCAGGATTCGAGACCGAGAATCTGCGCGTTCAGTGCCTTGGCCGCACGCACCGGATCGAAATATTCGCGCAAGAATACTATCTTGCCGTCTTTAGCGCGCAGAAACACCACATAGTCCTGTTGGTAAATGCGCTGTGTAGCCTTGATGAGCCCCTCTCCCTTGACTTCGGCGACTGCGCCTTCCGGATCGGCAAGTGGATATAGCCTCAGGTCGGAGAAACGAAAATTCTGTACAGCTCCCACGAACCAGGTTGCGTGACGAACGACCTCCTCTCTCCCCGATAGTCGCGCAGGATGTCCGAGGGCTGGCGCGTAAGCAAGTTCCCACAAAATTTCATCCCCGATCAACGTCTGCCATTGCGCGTTGTCATCGACGAGTGTCTTGATATGTTTTTGCAAGAGATCTGAGGCAACTGTCATCTTCAGCCTTCTTTCCGCCTAGTCACCATTGTCCTTCTTCTTTCTCTCAACTGGGTTCTCGTGGATTCGCTCGCGGAGGTTGCGTTTTAAACTGGTGCCGAGGACGACGGAACGGTCGCCGAATTTGTCGCGAAGTTTGTCCGCGGTGGCCATCGCTTGCCCCCAGCGTTGATGCTGATTGTTTTCCGGCGCGGGAGCCAGTAGATCCAATTGCGTGCCCGCCGGCATTTGCGCATCTATTTGTTCAAAGTGCGATGTGGAAACTCCGAGAAGGCGCACGGTTCGCCCACGCTGCCAGTTGTCGCGAAAAAGTTTTCGGATCTCAGCATAGATTTCCGTATCGAGTTGTGTGGGACTCTCCGGTGTGTGCGCGCGCGTGATGGTCGTGAAATCTGTATAGCGCAGTTTTAATTGCATCGTGCGCGCGAATAGACGGTGTTCGCGCAAACGCCGGCAGACCATTTCGGATAATCGCAGTAGTGTGGCCTCGAGCACCGACTGGTCGCGCGTGTCTTCTGAAAACGTGTGTTCGTGGCTGATTGACTTGGGGCCTTCGTCTTCGCCGATCTCCGTGTCAAACCATCCACCGGCATCTTCGCCACGGGCCTTGGCGGCCATCGCCGTGCCCCACTGGCCAAAGTGTTCCTCCAGATATCCGTCAGTAAGTTTTGCGAGATCGCCGATCTTCCGAATCCCCAATTCGTGCAGCCGCTTCTCTGTGACCTTGCCGATGCCGGGCATCTTGCGAACGTCAAGCGGGGCCAGGAATCCGGCTTCAGTGCCGGGAATCACCCAGAGCACTCCATTGGGCTTGGCTTGGCCAGATGTGATCTTGGCAACGACGCGCGATGTCGCAATCCCGATGGAGCAACTCAACTGAGTTTCGGTTTTCATCGACTCATGTAAAGCATGTGCAGCTTTAAGCGGCGGACCGAAGAGGCGCTCGGTTCCAGTCATGTCGAGGTACGCTTCGTCGATGGACGCCATTTCGACCTTCGGAGTGAAGCGGTTCAGCACTGCGTAAACTTTTTTTGAACATTCCTGATAGCGGTCCATGTGTCCGTCAACGAAGATGGCATGAGGACAGAGTTTGGCCGCGGTGCGCAACGGCATTGCGGAATGCACTCCGAACTTGCGCGCTTCATAAGAAGCGGCGGATACCACGCCGCGCTCATCGCGCTTTCCGCCCACGACAACGGCTTTACCCTTGAGCGACGGATCGTAAAGCTCCTCGACTGAGACAAAGAAGGCGTCCATGTCAACGTGAAAAATAGTTTTCGGGTGGGCTGACATCAGCTGATCCTGAAACTGCAAGTTCGATAGTAGCGCAGAACTATCCAGTGTTCTTCTCTTGAGAAGTCCCCATCTGAAAGCGTACAACCCCAAGCATCAACTGCCCTCTCTAATGTGCATGGCGCAAGTTGGCGTAGGCTGCGCCTCTTTGGCGCAACCATGAACGGTAATAAGGGCCCCCGGTTACTCGCGCACGAGAGACAGAAAGACTTGGAAGAGGCGTCTCCAGCAGCTCAGACGCCGACTGTACCAAATGCCCGCGTTCAGAAAAATGGATTCGTAGCTGACATTGTGATCAGCAACCATGAATCCGCACCCCAGATCTTCCATTACGTCATCCAGCATGAAGGTTCTACTGAAATCGTGCATTGGGGCCAGGAGCTTTCATTTCAACGTGCCCTGGAGAGCATTGAACAGTATCTTGCACAATTCAACGCTAAAAAAGCATAGAATCTGATTCCCCATTCCCTTTTTTTTCAGCGACAGCCCTAGCCTGAGAAACCCCTCATGAGTATCGGAAGCGGTTCACGCGCATCCGCTTCAGCTACTCTCGAAATGCGTTCAGCCGTGGGCACCTTGCCTAGTTTGAAGGCATCTCACCCATGCAAAACGGGGGAAATCCTATGGCACATAGGTCAAGCATTCACGTGGGCAATACTGCCCGCGAATTCATTACCACTGGAAGCACCCAGCCCGGTGCTGTCCCACGCTGGGGTGCCGTCCTCGGCGGCGGCGCACTGGCAGTTTATGGAATTACGCGACGTTCTCCCGGCGGCATTGCTCTGGCTACCGCAGGCGGAGTGGTTGCATACCTGGCCGCCAGGTCCAACAGCTTACAACGAGAGCCGATCGCATGGAGCAGTGTTTTGCTGAACTGTTCTCCCAGAGAAGCCTTCAGGTTTTGGCGGGATTTTGAGAATCTGCCGCTATTCATGCGTCACCTGGAATCAGTGAGTTTGTTGGATGAGCGACGATCACGGTGGATCGCCATCGGGCCACTCGGCAAAAAGATCCAATGGGACGCAGAAATTGTGAATGAGCGTGAAGGCGAACTGATCACCTGGCGTTCGCTGCCAGGATCGGATATCGAAGTAGACGGTTATGTGCAGTTTCGACCTGCCAGCGCGAACCGCGGAACCATTCTGTTTGCCAAGGTTCACTATCGGACTCCAAAGGGAGCGATTGGAGCTGCATTAGCGAAAGTCCTCGGGAAAGATCCTAGTTTCCTGATGCGGCAAGATCTTCGCCGCCTGAAGGCCCTGATCGAAACCGGCGAAATACCCACTATCGAAGGCCAGACGCACGGCCCGCGTTCCGCGATTGCAGCACTGGCTCGTGTGGCGGACCGAGATCAGCCGATCCGCGGCGATGTTGAACTCAGCGAACTTTTCAGAGCAAAGAGGAGGGTGGCATGAAGGCAGTTTGTTGGATGGGCGTGGACAAGATCAGCGTGGAAACGGTTCCTGATCCGAAGATTCTCAACCCGCGAGACGCGATCGTGCGCATCACCAGTACTTGCATCTGCGGATCTGATTTGCACCTGTACAACGGCTATGTTCCTACAATGGAACAGGGAGACATCCTCGGCCATGAATTCATGGGTGAAGTGGTGGAAGTGGGGCCGAGCGTGGGCCGCGATAAGTTGAAAGTGGGCGACCGCGTGGTCGTACCCTTCACCATCGCATGTGGCCGATGCTTCTTCTGCGAACAGCAGCTTTGGTCTTCTTGCGACAACTCCAATCCAAACTACTGGATTGCGGAAGAGATGATGGGGTATTCGCCCTCCGGCCTCTTCGGCTACACGCACATGCTTGGCGGATACTCCGG
>JAOAPL010000330.1 GCA_025462925.1 Acidobacteriaceae bacterium | reverse complement strand
GAGAAATATCCAACAGACAATCGGTCGGCACTCCAGTCGGGAGCAAGTCATCCAGAAGATCGAATTCATCCCAGATGACCAGACGGAGTTTTATTTCAAAGCGGCGGACGTTTGCGTGCTGCCTTATACCGAGATATTTCAGAGCGGCATTCTTTTTTTGGCATACACTTTCGGTTTGCCGGTGATCGCGACCGACGTAGGATCTTTCGGGGAGGACATCATTGAGGGCAGCACAGGCTTTGTTTGTAAGCCATGCGACCCAGATGATCTGGCCGAAGCGATTCAGGGATATTTTGACAGTGATTTGTTCAGGAACTTGGAGCATCGGTCTCAGGAGATTCGAGATTACGCTCTTTCGAGGCACTCCTGGGAAGCGGTGAGTGACTTGACCCGAAATGTTTATTCGGAGTTGTTAGCGAGATAGTGGTGTTCAGTGATACCCGGTTGGCAAAGTGTTCCTCTGCAAATCAGATAGAGTGCCGCCAACAATGGAAAGAGAAAGATCCTGAGAGTTAGCACGCGGCTGGGTTGCACGGAATAGAGTCGATTGGAACTTCTGCAGCCGCCTTTTTCCTGATGCGCAAATGAGTGAGCCACGTTCATTAAAAGTGTGTCGGTGCAGACGCTAATGTCCCCCGTGGTTGCGACAGTCGTCTTCGCCTCGGGAATCCTGGGGCTTTTCGTGCTAGACCGGGAGCGGAGGCTCTGGACGTCCTGGGCACTTTGCCTACCTGTGGTGTGGCTTCTAATCGCTGGATCACGACATGTATCGACATGGCTGGACATGGCACCCACGGTATCGTCAGACCAGTATCTCGAGGGAAGTCCCCTCGACAGGGCCATCTATGCGCTTCTATTAGCAGGTGGAGTAATCGTGCTGCTCGGGAGACGAAGGGCTGTCATTTGTTTGCTGCAGAGGAATTGGCCCATTCTTGTATTTGTTCTTTACTGCGCCATAAGTATCACTTGGTCTGACTATCCCGCTGTAGCGCTCAAACGTTGGATTAAGTCCTTAGGCGATTACGTGATAGTTCTGATTGTGCTGACTGAACATGAACGCGCACGTGCGCTCAAGCAGGTCTTGGCGAGGGTGGGATTTGTGCTATTGCCCTTGTCGATTTTGCTGATTAAGTATTACCCGGAGTTGGGCCGAGACTATGCCGCGCATTGGGAGGGGACGCAGTTCTTCGTAGGCGTGGCCGACACCAAGAACATGCTTGGCATGACCTGTATGGTGTTCGGATTGGCGGCATTTTGGCGGGTCCTCCAGGCGTGGTGTGGACCCCACCGCGACCGACGTAAAACCCTCATCGTCCACGGCACTGCCGTCGCAATGGCTATTTGGCTCCTTATAATCTCTGATTCGCAGACATCTCTGTCCTGCTTCGTGGCTACAAGCGGATTGATCGCAGCCCATACCTTTTTTAAGGTGGCACGAAAACGGGTTGTCGTACATGCCCTAGTAGCGGCGGTAGTTTTGAGCTCCTTCTCCGTGTTGTTTCTCGGTATCGGAGGCGGCGTTCTGACGACCATGGGAAGAAATCCGACACTCACCGGCCGGACCGACATCTGGGATGTGCTGCTTAAAGTCCCTATAAACCCTGTCTTGGGGACGGGCTTCGAGAGTTTCTGGCTCGGGGAACGACTGGAACGCCTCTGGACCTTTCCGATCGTGAAAGGCATCAACGAGGCTCACAACGGTTATCTCGAGGTGTATCTGAACTTAGGAGCAGTCGGACTGGCTTTAGTCGCGGGACTTATGGTGAGTGGCTATCGGAACGTCCTCCGCCTGCTCGATCGAGACCCCGATGCGGGTCGGCTGAGGCTGGGATATTTCGTCATCGCAGTGACTTATAACTTCACGGAAGCAGCGATCCGGTCGACTGATCCAGTGTGGATCACCTTCCTTCTTGCTACGATCGCGCTCCCCGCGAGTCTGCGTGCGCAAGCACCGGTTGCGAAGGCTCATCCCCTAACGACCACACTTGTAGAGGCGGAACCGGTCGTTTGAAGCCAAGAAATCTTCGGTCCCCTGCAAAAGCATCTCCAGAAAGAGGACACCCATCTTGACGAACATTCAGCCAAACTACTCTCGGTAATTGTAGCGGTGTGGATCGACAGCGGTGATATCGGTCTGCCGCCGCGGCCTGAAGGCGAAGAACAGAGGAGAACCACAAGTGAAAATTGCATACCTCGTGTTCGCTTATAAGAACCCGCAACTCCTCGAAAGAGTGATAGGTAAGCTGTCAAATCAGGATTGTGCATTTTTCATTCATATCGACCAAAAAAGCAGCATGAAGGAGTTTTCCCGGATCCGTGGAGAGAATGTTTTCTTCACTGAACAGCGCATACCTGTGTACTGGGCTGAATTCACGGGCATCAAGGCCATACTCCTCTTGATTCGGCAGGCATTGGCGAGCGCACAAGATTATGAGTACTTTGTTCTTTTAAGCGGCAGCGATTATCCGCTAAGAAGCGCTAAATACATTCACGCCTTCTTGGACAACAATCGTGGCGCGGAATTCATGAACATAGTGAAAGTGCCGGCGCCTGGTAAGCCACTCTCCCGAATCAACACGCTGAGGCTTCCGTCGAGCAAACCGGTCCGCCGATTCGTCGTAAGAGTATTGGCAAAGCTGGGTTTTGCTCAACGTGACTATCGGAAATACATTGGGAATTTGGAAGCGTATGCTGGTAATACTTGGTGGGTGTTGACGAGGGATGCGTGCCAATACATATCGGAGTTTGTGGTGTGTAATCAGTACGTGGGAGCATATTTCCAAAATACTTTCGCGCCTGAGGAGGCATTCTTCCACACCATTCTGGGTAATTCAACGTTCAGATCTCGAATGCGAAGAACCTTATTCTACGAAGACTGGTCGGCACAAGGTGCCCATCCTGCCATGATCAATGGCCAACATATTGCGAGTTTCGAGGCGCACGAGAAAATAAGCATTCACGATGTCTTCGGTGAGGCGGAGTTTTTGTTTGCGCGCAAGTTCTCTGACGACAGTCTCGAGCTACTCGATCGAATCGATGACATGATAAGACGAAAAGGCATGAGCTGCTCTCCCGTTTCAAAACAGTCGTTCATAAGTGCATGAGTTCCTTTTCGTACTGTTTTCTGTCAAAGCTTCACCGACCGAAAGATCTTGTTGTCTCCTGTCCCTTCCGGTCACACTCATGGCCGAAAGGCCACCCGCCATGGGTAGAAGGGGATGTACTCCCGTGACTTGAGCCTGCTTTGGCAAACGCATAAAGTCTCGTCAGGAGAACAGACTTCGAATCTGCCAAAAGCACATGAAATTTAGACGATCCCCCGTTACTCTCGTCATCTTGCTTTGTTTGAGCGGCTATTTATATGGCCAGTCTTGGTCTGGAATTCTCAACTCCCGTCGTGCCGTCGACTGGTCGAACGCAGGCGTCGTTGGGGGCATTCCCACAAACCGAGTTCAATGCGTCACCGCCGCATGTAATACGGTTTCTTCCGGAACCGTTACCACCACCTCCATTAATGCGGCGATTGCCTCTGCTCCTTCCAACACTTACGTTCAGATTCCCGCCGGTACGTTCACGATTATGGGAGGGATTTTATTTAGCAACAAGAGCTACGTCACCGTGCGCGGTATGGGGTCCAATAGTACTTTTCTGAACTTCACGGGCGGTAACAACGGTTGTGGCGGCGGCAGCCACGATATCTGCGCTCAGTCATCAGACATCAACTACATGGGTGGGCCTTCCAACACGGCCAACTGGTCGGGCACGAACGGAGTGAGCGGCACTTACACTAAGGGCGCTACTTCCATTCTTTTAAGCAGCGTAACCAGCCTTACGGTTGGTGACCCCATCGTCTTAGACCAAGTGGATGATGCCGCCGACAATAATGGGTTATGGGTCGGTTGCGAAGTGCAAAATTCCCGCTGCGGCAATGATGGGCCAAGCGGGTATCAACGAACCAGCGGAGGGGTTCGCGGCCAGCAACAGATGGTCACCGTTACTAGCATTTCGGGAACTGGCCCTTATACGGTCGGAATCAGCCCCGGCATCTATGCTTCCAATTGGCGCGCCAGCCAGTCTCCAGGAGCGTGGTGGGCATCCAGTCCGATTTTTGGCGATGCTATCGAGAGCATCTCGCTCGACCATACCGGCGGAGGCGATGGCATTCTGTTCTTCAATTGCAGCGGGTGCTGGGTCAAGGGCGTGCGCAGTATTCGCAACAGCGCGACAGGGACGGCCTGGTTTCACGTCTCCCTCTACCTCTGCAATCACTGCACGGTGCGGGATTCATATTTCTACGGACTAGAGGGGGATTCCTATGTGATCCCTGCGTCGATCGCTAGCGACGCACTGATCGAGAACAACATTTTCCAGCGTCCGGGAGGTGTTGTCTTTAACTCTGACTGCGAGGGGTGTGTAGTGGCGTACAACTTCTCAGTGAATCCTGGCTCTAATTCCCCGGATTGGCTCAGTCAGAGCCACTGGTTGCACTCGGTTGCTCTGTTTGTACTCGACGAGGGGAACATCGGGGCGGGCTTTTTTGCCGATGGATATCACGGAACCCACGTCTTAAACACACAATTTCGCAACCGGTGGAACGGCAGAGAACAGAATAGCGGAAACCTGCCAACCGGCAACACGGCAGCTATACAGCTCGCGCCGGGTGCCCGGTATCACAACGTTATTGGAAACGTACTCGGAACAGTTGGCTATCACACTTCTTATCTATCCACTCCCGGCAACGATCACAATTGGACAGCCGCCGTGAGCGCCGGGTTGTTCCCTGGAACTGGGGGAACTGACAGCCTTCCCTATCCGACTTCGATATGGTGGGGCAATTGGGACACTGGATCGAACGCGGTTCGCTGGTGCGGAAACTCATCCAATACCGGATGGTCCACCACCTGCGCCAGCACTTCGGAAGTGCCAACAGGGCTGAGCAGTTACTCCAACGCAATACCCGCGAGCCAGACACTTCCGGCCTCGTTCTACCTGCCATCGAAGCCCTCCTGGGTTCCCTCTGCAAAACCGTGGCCGCTGATTGGGCCAGATGTGACAGGCGGCACAGTGGGGCAGTGCGTCGGCGGCACGATGGCGACCTCTTCCTGTACGGCATCCTCACAGTGTGGGGGCGGAGGCAGTTGCTCCGTAGTAGCAAGCGGGAAAGT
>JAOAPL010000356.1 GCA_025462925.1 Acidobacteriaceae bacterium | reverse complement strand
CGATCTCTCCCGGCACCGATGCTTCCGGCTTGTCGTTTCCGAGCACCGAGCATTCAATCTCGCGGGCCTTGTTCTTTTTTCCGCCCACGCCCTCTTCAATCACAATCTTCCGGTCAAATTTTGCAGCTTCCTCGATTGCCGGGCTGAGCTCTTTGCGATCGCGGGCTTTCGAAATTCCGACCGACGATCCCAAATTCGCCGGCTTCACGAACACTGGATACTTCAACTTGGTCTCCACCAGCTTCTCCACCTTCTTAGGAGAAGACTCCCAATCGCCGCGCAATACCGTCACGTGCTTCACAATCGGCAACCCCGCGGCACGAAACAACGATTTCATGATGTCTTTGTCCATCCCCGCGGCCGAGCCGAGTACCCCTGCGCCGACGTAAGGAATGTCTGCCAGTTCGAGCAGGCCTTGAATGGTGCCGTCCTCGCCGAAGGTGCCGTGCAGCACGGGAAAGATGACATCCACATTGATCGCGCGATCTGACGCCCGGCGCACCGGCGCGTCCGTCTGAAAGGCAGTCATCGAAGACTTATGCGGTTCCGGCGGAACCACGACCGACTCCCCACTTTGCAAAACTGCCGCTGCGGATGTGGTCTCCGGATCTCCTGCGCGCAGTTGCCGCTCAGTTTCCAGAGGCTTGCCATGCAACAAGCGCTCAGCATCCGATGACGTCAGCCAGCGACCGTCTTTGGTAATTCCAATCGGAACCACTTCGTATTTGTTTTGATCTATGGCCTTGAATACCGAAGCGGCCGAGAGCAGCGAGATTTCATGTTCGCCGCTACGCCCGCCAAAAAGAATTCCAACTCTCAATTTATTCATTGAACTCAGTGTGGATGCGAATCTGGATTTTCGTCAATCGCAGTCTTGGTACGCGCAAGACAGGATTGCTCGCTGACACGGTTCGATAAGGATTCAAGATAGACTACTTTTCTGCGTATGCCACTCCGTCCTCCAGGTCCGAAGCCGCGTTTTCTCATCGGCAACATGCCTTTGGCAAGCTCCGATCCGCTTTCGGTCTTTACGGCATGGGCACGGGAATTCGGCGATATCTTCTATTACCGTGCGGCATGGCTGCACGTTTATTTTCTAAATCATCCCGACCTCATCGAAGAAGTTCTGGTTCGCAACTACAAGAATTTCCTGAAAGACCGCGTGGTCCGCAACAGCCGCTGGTTCTTTGGCCAAGGACTGCTCACCAACGAAGGCGATTCCTGGCTTCGCCAACGCCGACTCTCGCAACCAGCATTTCATCGCGAACGCGTGGCCTCGTACGCGAAAATCATGACCGACTACGCCGGGCAAATGCTCGCGACTTGGCAGGACGGAGAAATCCGCGACATCCATCAGGAAATGATGCGCCTGACATTGCGAATCGTCGTTCGCGCGCTGTTCAACGTCGAGTCTGAGGAAACAGAACAAATCTCTTCCGCGATGAACATTGTGATGGGAAACACCACCGGCATTCGAATGCTGCTTCCTCCGATTGCCCGTTACCTGCCGACGCCGAAGATGATAGGGTTCCGGCGCGCCGTCGCCCGGTTGGATCAGACGGTTTACAGCATAGTGTCGAAACGTCGAGCGCACGAACGAGTTCATGAAGAGGATTCCGGCGATCTGCTTTCGATGCTCATGCAGGCCAAGGACGAAGACGGCAGCCGGATGTCGGACAAGCAACTGCGTGACGAAGTGCTCACCTTTCTGCTTGCCGGACACGAGACTACCGCCCTCGCGCTTTCGTGGACGTGGCACCTGCTGGGCCAGCATCCTGAAGTCGAGCGCAAGCTTCATCAAGAGCTGGACCACGTGCTCGACGGTCGCGTTCCGATTTTTTCTGATTTGCCAGCGTTGACGTACACGGAACGCGTGATTAAAGAATCGATGCGGCTATATCCGCCAGCCTGGAGCCTGGCGCGAACCGTGGTTTCGGATTTTGAACTGCGTGGTTACCGCATTCCGTCCGGTGCGAACGTGGTGATGAGCCAATGGATCATGCATCGCAACCCGACGTATTTTCCGGATCCCGATAAATTCGACCCTGACCGCTGGTTGCAGGAAAGATCGCAGAAGCTTCCGCGTTTCGCATACTTCCCCTTTGGCGGTGGCCCTAGACAGTGCATTGGGACAGCCTTCGCCATGATGGAAGCCACGCTTTTGCTGGCGACCATCGCGCAGCAGTTCCGACTTCACCCAGTCCCAGACCATTCGGTTGTTCTGATACCCAGCTTTACATTGCGGCCGAAGTACGGGATTAAGGTGACCCTTCAGAGACAACAGAGAAGTGCGGCACCAGCTCCCATCAACGACTTGGAGATGATGCGCACCGCAGACAATTCGCTGTAGGCGCTCTCGCTTACGTGCATAAGGGCTGGGCGTAAGATGTAAAGCCGCTCTTGACGAACCTACGCCCTGTTCGTATCATCTATCTCACCAGTCAGCTCTTCGGAGTTGACCTTGGATTTCATGCAGAGTGGCTGAGGGACGAGCCCTGAGACGCCACGGCAACCGGACCGGGATCATATATCGCGGCCGCCAGGTGCCAACTCTCGACCCGGAAAGAACGGGAGACATGAGAT
>JAOAPL010000337.1 GCA_025462925.1 Acidobacteriaceae bacterium | reverse complement strand
GCGCAGCGCAGTTCGGCGCGTCTGTGGGAGCGCCGCATTGCGAGTTCGGATATGCCGGCAAGCCCGGCAAGGTGGCACTGGTATAGGTGCGGGTGATCACGTTGACGCCGTTATTGGAGTGTGCAGTACCGATCATGATGGACGGCGTGCGCCCGTAGAACAGACCGTAGCCACCACGGATCACGCTTTTCCCGTCAGCCGTGGGGGTCCAGGCAAATCCAAAACGTGGGCCGAAGTTGTTTGTGTCCGTATTGATCTGGTCGGTGAAGATTCCCGCGGCAGCGGCGGCAGGATTCTGCACAGTAGGCTGCGCGTACTTCTGCACGTCCCAACGGAGCCCAAGATTTACGGTCAGATTCTTGGCGACACGCCAGTCGTCCTGCACAAACCAGGAAGCTTCAAAGATGTTTGGTTGTGTTGTACCGCCAGTGGTGCCGGTTCCGGCGAAGGATTGCAAGAGGCTGTCGCCAGCGGCGCCCGGAGCGGCGGCCAGTAATGGCGCTCCGGCAAGGCTCCTGCCGAAATTCTCAAGGCTGTTGAACGTATAGTTACCGGAGAAATTGCCGGGGAAGAAGTTGAAGATGTCGTCATGAATAAAGCCGAGGCCCGCCTTCAAGGTGTGCTTTCCACGCAGGTAGGTAAGCGTGTCAGCGTATTCCTGACGATGAATGGTGGTTTCGCGCGGGCTGAAAGAGTTACGGCCAACGGTCAACAATGTTTGTCCACCCTGGCGAACAACCGCTTCGGGCAGATTGCTGGTCGCGCCGCCGGGCTCCATATCGCGCTGATAGTTAAAGCGGCCGACGTTCACGAGCGAGGAGCTGAGAGTTGAGGTCAGCGACGCGGTAAGGGTGTCTGTGGTGACCGAGGAACTGCCGGTGTGCTCAAAGGAATTAGTTGCGCCACCGTTCTCGAAGCCCTGCCCTACAAAGCCTTGACGGTTGTAGCGGATGGACACCAGATTCTTTTGATTCAGATTCCAATCACCCTTGCCCAGATAGGTATCCTGATTCAGACCGCGTGTCCAGTTTCCCGCGCGCGCCTGTAGATAGGCGATGGCGGCAGTCTGGAAAGCGGTCGGAGCAGCAATGATGGGGAGATTGAGAGTGACAGTGTTCAGCTGCGTGTTCCGTTGGCCATCGTAATCAAAGAAGAAGAAGGCCTTATTCTTCACGATGGGTCCACCGATGTTTCCGCCAAACTGATGAAAGTGATAGGCGGGTTTGATGGGGTCGGGAAGTCCCGCAATAGCGTTGTTCTGCTTGTTGATAGGGTCGTTGGCAGCAAGTCCGCGGTCACGGAAGAACCAGAACCCGGTGCCGTGAAATTGGTTCGAGCCTGATTTCGTGATCACGTTGATGACGGCCCCGCCCGCGTGTCCCAGCTCGGCGGAGTATCCGTTCGAATTCACCTGAAATTCCTGAACGGCGTCTTGACTGAACTGATAAGGAGCGCGTCCCGAACCGGTGCGTCCGGTGGTCTGCCCGAAGAAAGTGTTGTTATCATCCGCGCCGTCAACGGTCAGCGAGTTCAAAGTGCCGCGCAGGCCACCGAAGCTGATATCGCCACTGCGAATGTCCTTGGTAACGCCGGGCGTAAGAAGAACGAAATCAATGAAATTACGGCCGTTCACCGGCAGGTTTGCGACGGCTCGCTCATCCACGGTGGAACTGACTTGAGTCCGCGTGGTCTCAACGACCGGGGCTTCCGCGGAAACGTTCACCGACTCCGAAGTTGCAGCGATTCCCATGGTCAGCGGGAGATTGATCTTCGCTCCCACTGTGACCGGCACGCCTTTCGCAGACACTCCTGCGAAGCCAGCTTGATCAACGGATACGGAGTTATTCCCAACGGGCAATACAGGAAATTTGAATATGCCTTGCGCGCCCGAAGTGTTGGTGAACGCGATTGAAGTTGCTTCATTGATGACAGTGACTTTTGCGCCGGCCACAGCTGCGCCGCTTTTGTCAGTGATGGTTCCTTCGATCGAACCTTGATTGCCCGATTGAGCGAAACATAGGTTCGCGAAAATGAATAGAAGGCCGAATAGCAGTGACGAGGTGATCTTGTTCCTCATAAAAGTCTCCTTGGGATTGAAAATTGAATCTAGCTCGCAGTAACAAATAATCTCTTGAGGTACTTACGATTCTAGGGAGGTGCGGAGAGTGGAAGGTTAATGTCGTGTTAAAAAATCAATGCCGTGTGAAGAAAACAATATGGTTATTCATAACGTTACCGTTCCGCGATTCGAAGTGAATTAGAATCTAGTTGGAGACGCGTGTGCCTGAAGAAAAAGCCAAAGACGATCCACAAACAGGAAAGAAATCCTGGGTTGAGGCGGAGAAATATATTCAGTTGGGCGCAACGTTACCCGCTGCGACGGTCATCGGGTGGTTTCTTGGCAGCCTGATGGACAAATGGCTGGGAACACACTGGGTGAAGATCGCAGGGTTATTCGTCGGAATCGCCGCTGGGTTCGTCCAGCTGGTACGCGTGGCTATCGCGAGTTCGAAAGAGCAAGAACAAGGCCCACCTGAATGAATCAAGTGACCGCGTCCAACGCAGAAGACGAAGCCAATGAGTTCTATTCCGGGGCGCAATCGCGCATTGTTCGCATGATGATCGCGATCGCGTGCTTGTTCACCGTCGCCATCTGGATACGGGCGGGATACAGACTCGGTCTTGGATTCGCGGTGGGCTGCATCATCGCTGGATTGAATTTCTATTGGCTCACTCGCGCCGTGAACGCGTTTGCTGACCGCGTGACTGGATCAGTGGACATGGGCGAGCATCCTGCCAAGAGCAGTGGATCTGCCGGGCGTTTCGTACTGCGTTTTAGCCTGATGGCTTTGGTGGCCTATGTTATATTTAAAAGTTCTCTGGTGAGTCTCAGCGGTCTTATGGCAGGCTTGTTTTTGCCCGTGGCTGCGATTTTTCTGGAGGCGATGTACGAGACGTTTGTTGCGCTGCGTCGCGGGCTGTAAATAAATCTCCTGGACTAGAACCCTTACATGCATCTGCTTCCGTTCACACATTTCTTGAACAACATTCTCGGCGGGCCAGTGAACGAGCTCCTCAGCGCGATTGGACATCCTGCGCATGATCCATCTGCTCCGATATCGAATTGGTTTGCGATGGAAGTCCTAGTCGTCTCTGGACTGATCATTTTCTTTGCGCTTGTTCGGTCGCGGCTCTCAGTGGAGAACCCCGGTGGAGTCCAGCATACAGCGGAGATGCTGAATGAGTTCATCAGCGGGCAGAGCGAAGAGATCATTGGACATCACAGCGAGAAGTTCACGCCGTTTCTCGCAACGCTTTTCGTATTCATTTTGTTTGCGAACCTGATCGGGCTGATCCCAACACTTGAATCTCCGACCGCGAATCCTGCGGTGCCGCTGGGACTGGCGCTGGTGACCTGGTTTTATTACCACATCCAAGGTGTGAAGAAGCAAGGCCTAGCATACTTCAAGCATTTCTTGGGACCAGTGTGGTGGCTGGCTCCGTTGATGTTGCCCATCGAGATTGTGAGCCACATGGCGAGGGCGATGTCACTGACGATTCGTCTCTACGCGAATATTTTCGCCGGCGACATGGTGACGCTGGTCTTCTTCTCATTGATCCCGATCGGCGTTCCCGTCATTTTCCTGATGCTGCATGTTGGTGTTTCCATGTTGCAGGCTTACATTTTTGTCCTGCTGGCCACCGTGTATCTTGCCGGTGCCGTTGCAGAAGAACACTAGAGGCAGTAGTCAGTAGCTAGTAGTCAGCAGTCAGAAAGTTTGGCTTCACTTTTAAGTTGAAGTCAGAGAGAGCTGCGAGTGTGAGGGCGTTTGCAAGGTAACGTCAACCACCGACTGGCAGCAATAAAGGAGAAACAATGCGTAAGTTTTCCGTCTTGATGATCGTTGTTGTGGCCGTGATGTTCCTGGCTACACCGGCGTTTGCGCAGGGCAATGCACCTGCAACCACAAATCCTTTTCCATTCGGCTATGCTCTGGCGATGGCCATCGCTTCCGGCCTCTGCGCTCTTGGGCAGGGCAAAGCGACTGCAGCAGCCACTGAAGCATTGGCCCGCAATCCCGGCGCCCGCGCTGGAATCCAGTTCGCACTGATCCTTGGGTTGGCGCTGATCGAGTCGTTGGCGCTTTACACCCTGGTCATCATCTTCGCGAAATAGCTTCTCGAAGACCTGGCTATCGAAACCTCCGCTTCCGGCGGAGGTTTTTTATTGCTGTGAGACCATTTCGGCGGCTAAAGCCGCGTTTTCTCATTCCGAGTACGGCACGGCTAAAGCCGTGCCCTTTCAAAGCGGCTGCCCCCAAAGCGTCAATGCCGTGCTGTTTCAAAGCAAATTACAATGTCCTCACATGGATTCGGTCTTGAGCTTCGCCAACATTTCCAAGGAGTACCGTTCGACGTTCCGGCGAAAGTCGTTTGTCGCGTTGGACGGGTTTTCGCTGGATGTGAAGCGCGGAGAGATATTTGGATTCCTCGGTCCCAACGGAGCGGGTAAGACGACGGCAATCCATATCGCGCTGGGATTGATGTTCGCGTCGAGCGGCCGGGGAACAATGCTGGGCAATCCGTTTGGACACGCGCGTACCCGCAGGCGGGTAGGGTTCCTGGCGGAGAACGTTTCCTTCTACCATCGTCCGGCAGAGAAATTGATCCGCTTTTATGGCGAATTGAACGGCGTGAGCGACCCAATACTCAGGCAAAAGGTTAAAGACCTGATGGAAGTGCTTGACCTAAAAGACGTTGGCAATAAGCCGGTTGCGAAATTTTCACGCGGGATGTTGCAGAAAGTCGGGCTGGCACAGGCGTTGGTGAACGATCCCGAGCTGCTGATCCTGGATGAGCCAACCTCGGCGCTGGATCCTTCGGCACGGGTGACTGTGCGCGAAATCCTGTTGCGGACGAAAGCTGCGGGGAAGACCGTGTTCCTCAGTTCGCATCTGCTTTCGGAGATCGAATTGATCTGTGACCGGATCGGCATCATTCATCGCGGCAAGCTGGTGCGCTTGGGGACGGTGCCGGAGTTGCTCGAATCGAAAGATGAATTCGAGATCTTCGCGCGTGGCGTGAAAGACGCGTTGCCGGGAGGAAGGATCGCCTCGGACGGGATCGTCCGATTTGTGGTGCCGGCGGCAGAGCAACGACGTTGGATCGAGGAGATTTGGAACAAAGGCGGCCAAGTGATCAGCGTGGCTCCGGTCAAGCGGTCGCTGGAAGATGTGTTTCTGGCGATGACCTCAACCGAGAATCCGGCAGGCGATCACGAAGACAAGCAGGAGGCCGCTGGATGAAAGCGATATGGCTGATTGCCGTGAATTTTGTCCGCGAGCAGAGGATCGTCCTCCTCGTATTTCTTCTTTGGCTGTTTGGATTTGTTGCGCTGTTCGGCTTGTTCACGGGACCGAACGGTGCGGCAGAATATCAAGCTCTCTTCCAGCAGCAGGCCTTGTACGGAATCGTTTACGGCTTGCTGGTGGCAATCTCCAGTGTGCACGGCGAGCGCAAGTCGCGGAGGATACTCGCCGTGTTGTCGAAGGGAATCTACCGCGGCGAGTACATTGCCGGACTGATGCTGGGCAATGCGCTCTTGACGTCGATATACATGGGAACCATGGGCCTCGTGCACACCATGATCATGCACAGGCTGGGAATTCACGCGCGGCTTTGGCCGACAGTAGCTGCGGCATGGGTTGCATCCATACTGGCCGGTTCAGTCGCGTTGTTCTTTGGGACATTTCTCCATCCGGCTTTCGCGGCCATCGGCACGAGTTTTGTGCTCGGCGTGCCGGCGCTGCTGGAGCGAACATTTGGCGCAGTCTCGGCGCAGATAGTTCCCGTTAATTATGTCTTGCGAGAATTACTGAATTATTCCTACGAGCACGGTTGGCCGGGCTCGTGGCAGTTCGTCCCGATTGCGATTATTGAGATCGTGCTGCTGTGGGCGATGGCAGCGATTGTTTTTTCCAGGCGAGATGTAACTGTAGCGATTGAGTGATGAATCCCACCCTGTCGCTTTGCGACAAGGGTGGGGCACCCGCAAATATTTACCGCATCAAGTCTTGAGCGCTGCGCGTAGCGTATTCAAGGACCCTGCCCGGCATGATTCCGAGATAGATCGTGAGGCCGGCGGCGATCAACAGCGCGGAGGCGACTGCAAACGGCACGGGAGTAAGCTGAACTGAGTCGTCGCCATCTTTCATGTACATCACGACGATCAGGCGAAGATAGTAATACGCGGCTACGGCGCTGTTGACCAGTCCGATGATAGTGAGCCAAACCAGATTGGCTTTGAGCGCCGCGCTGAAGACATAAAACTTGGCGAAGAAGCCGCCGGTAAGCGGGATGCCTATCAGCGAGAGCATGAAGATCGTCAGCGTGGCGGCGAGGACGGGAGAACGGCGTCCCAGCCCGGCATAGTCGTCAACCGAAACGTAGCGCTCGCCGCGGCTGGCGAAATGGCTCACCACGACGAAAGCTCCCAAATTCATAGCGGCGTACGAAGCGGCGTAAAAGATCGCGGCCGTGATGCCCATCTCCTGTCGCGCGGCGAATGCGACTAACAGGTATCCCGCGTGAGCGATGGAGCTATAGGCCAGCATGCGCTTGACGTTGTTCTGCATGAGCGCTCCGAGATTGCCGATGGTCATGGAGAGAGCGGCAGAAATCCAGATCAGCGGCAGCCACCATTGGCTGAGTTCGCCGAAAGATCCGAACAACACACGCAGCATCAGCGCGAAAGCCGCGGCTTTTGGCCCCGTTGACATCAGAGCGACCACGGGAGCAGGAGCGCCTTCGTAGACGTCGGGCGTCCAAACGTGGAATGGCGCGGCGGCAACCTTAAATCCCATGCCGACGAACATCAGCACCAACGCGAGATAGGCGAGGCTGGAGATGTGTCCTGCGCGCAAGCTTTGTGAGATTGCTGCGATGTTGGTGGTGCCAGTTGCGCCGTAGATCAGGGCGACGCCGTAGAGAAAGAAAGCGGTGGCGAAGGAGCCTAGCAGGAAGTACTTGATGGACGATTCGGCGCTGGCGGCAACGCGGCGTCGATAGCCGGCGAGGATATAAGTGGAGATAGACGAGATCTCCAGCGCGATAAAGAGCATAACCAGCTCCATCGCCGAGGAGAGCAGTCCCATGCCGACCGTGCCGAAGAGAATCAGCCCGTAGTATTCACCGCTGCGAATATTTTGAGCTTCCAGATAATCAAGCGAGGAGAGCACTGCCAGCGCGGAGATTAAGATCACGACCACATGGAAGAAGACGCTGAAGGCGTCCAAGCGGACCATACCGAAGAATCCGGTCCCGCCTGTCGCATGCAATGCCTGATAGAAGGTGGAGGCTAGTGCGGCGAGTGTGCCAGCGAATGCGATCCAGCCGATGGGTTTGCGACTGGCCGCTGGCGGCAGCAGCGGGTCGAGGACCATGATCAACATGCCCACGATGGTCAGGATTATTTCCGGCAAGATCGTTATGTATTGTTCGTTCGGAATCATCGAAGGTTCTCAGTAGCTGTAACTGTTGCGACCGGCTGGCTAATCTGTTCCCGCGCTTGAATCACCCGCAATGACGAAGCATCGATCGCCTTCATCCAGTACGGCGAGAAGAGCCCCATGATGAGGGCGAGAGCGACTAGCGGAAACAGCGCCAGGCGTTCCCGTGCGTTGATGTCACGAAGGTTACGGTTAATCGGCAGTTTGATCTCTCCGTAAAACGTGCGCTGGTAAAGCCAGAGCATGTATCCCGCGCTCCATATCACTCCCGTGGTGGCGAGCAACCCGTAGATGGCCTTGGCCTGGAATGCGCCGCTGAGAACCAGGAACTCGCCGACAAAGCCGTTTGTCAGCGGGAGTCCGATGGACGACAACGTGATAACCAGGAAGAGCATGGCGTAGACGGGCATGGGAGTGGCCAGTCCGCCGAATTGCTTTATCTCGTACGTGTGTCGGCGGTCGTAAAGCATGCCCGCGAGCATGAAGAGCGCGCCGGTAGAGATGCCGTGATTCAGCATCTGGTAAACCGCGCCATCGGCCCCGGCGACGGTGAAACTGAAGATTCCCAGCACCACGAATCCCAAGTGGCTCACGGATGAATATGCAACCAGCTTTTTCAGGTTCGGCTGCACCAGCGCGACCAGCGCGCCATAGATGATTCCGATGATGGCCAGCGCGATGATCCAAGGCGACTGAATCCGCGCCTGCTCGGGAAAGAGCGCCACGTTGAATCGCATCAACCCGTACGTTCCCATCTTCAGCAGGACGCCGGCGAGCAAGACTGAACCTGCGGTGGGCGCTTCCACGTGCGCATCAGGCAGCCATGTGTGGAAGGGGAAGAGCGGAACCTTGACAGCGAATGCGACGAAGAATCCTAAAAATAGCCACGGCGCAGCGGCAGCGATGCCGGGGATCTGTCCGCCAAGAAGCGCGTTCTGGATGGCGGAATAATCGAACGACCCGATCTTCAGGTAGAGCCAGATGATGGCGCCCAGCATGAAGACGGATGCGAGCATCGTGTACAGAAAGAATTTGACTGCAGCGTAGATTCGGCGTTCGTGGCCGTAGATGCCGATGAGCAGCGCCATCGGGATGAGCGTTGCTTCCCAGAAGACGTAAAACAGGAACATGTCCAGGGCGAGGAAGACGCCGATCATCGCAGTCTCCAGCACGAGCAGGAGAACCATGAACTCTTTAACGCGGCCGTGAATGGAATCCCACTGGATCAGAATCGAAAGCGGGACAAGGAACGTGGTCAGTATCACCAGCCACATGGAGATGCCGTCGACACCGAGGTGATAGTGGATGTTCGGTGTCGCTATCCATTGAACATTAGTATCGAACTTCGGCTGGAAACCAGCTTGTGTGTAGTCAAAATTTGCGGGCAGGTGCAGCGAGAAGATGAACGCGAGAATGGAGACGCCGAGGACGATCCATTTGATCGTGCTGTCCGACGAAAAATGAGAGTGGCCATGCTCGTCTGTGTATTCGGTGCCTCTGGGGAAAAACATCAACACCAGCGCTGCAACAGCAGGCAGGAATGTGATCACGGTCAGAGCGAGTTTGTCGAAGGTGTTCATTGCATCCCCATCCAGACCATGTAGGCGACAACCAGGGCTGCGCCCAGAGCCACCCATCCTGCATACGAACGAATATTGCCCGACTGAATCTTGCGCAGCGTGCCGAATGCAGCCTGCGCCGTGGTTCCGGCACCGTTAACAGCGCCATCGACCATGCCGACGTCCACACCGCGCCAGAGAATCTCAGTGGAACCTTCGACGATAGGATCCACCACGGCTTCCTGATAGACCTCATCCACGTAATACTTGTTCAGCACAGTTGTGTAGAGATTGCCGAGATTGTGGGCGATGCGTCCGGGTAATTCCGGCCGGGCGATATAAAGGAAGTAAGCGACAGCTAATCCGAGAAGACCGGCGGCAACGGAGATTCCGGTGAGCAGGAGTTCGGTGCTGGTCTTCGGATGAATGTCTCTAGCTGCGCCTTCCAAAGCGTGCTTGGTCGGCTCGCCCGCGGCGTGTGCCTCTGCGTTTGCCTGCTCGGGAATGGCAGCGGTGCCGTGCTCGACAGTGCCGGCAGAAGCAGAAGGCGTTGCATGCTGTTCGAAGACCGGAGCCAAGAACTCTTCGAAATGATTATTGCCGCCCATCGAATGCGGAATGCCAACCCAACCACCCACGACAGAGAGCACAGCCAAGATGACCAGCGGAGCAAGCATCACCCACGGACTTTCGTGCGGCGCGCCGTGGTGGTCGCCGTGTCCGCCGTGTCCGGAAGAACCACCATGTGCGGCAGCAGCGGCATGCGCGTGCTCAGGCTCGCGGCGTTCGCCGAAGAACGTGAGGAACAACAGACGGAACATATAGAACGAAGTCATCAACGCAGTAACGAGACCGATCGCCCAGAATATCCAACCGTTCGATGAACTCGAGAATGCCTTCCAGAGGATTTCGTCCTTGCTGAAGAAACCGGCGAAGGGCGGAATGCCGGAGATGGCGACGGTGCCGATGGCCATGACGCCGAACGTCCAGGGAATATGTTTCCGGAGTCCGCCCATGTAACGCATGTCCTGCTCACCGCCGAGGGCGTGAATCACCGAACCGGCGGAGAGGAAGAGCAGCGCCTTGAAAAATGCATGGGTCATCAGGTGGAAGATGGCGGCGGAGTATGCGGCCAAACCGCAGGCCATGAACATATATCCCAGCTGCGAGATGGTGGAGTAAGCGAGAACGCGTTTGATGTCGGTTTGAACGATGCCGATGGAGGCGGCAAAGATCGCAGTGAGCGCGCCGATCACGGCCACGGTTGTAAGCGCCATGGGCGCGTGATTGAAGATGACGTTGGAGCGCGCGACCATGTAGATGCCGGCGGTGACCATGGTCGCCGCATGGATCAGCGCGGATACCGGCGTGGGGCCTTCCATCGCGTCGGGAAGCCAGACGTAGAGCGGAATCTGCGCGGATTTTCCGGTAGCGCCGATCATCAAGCAGAATGCAACCAAAGTGAGCAGTCCCGCTCCGCCAGATTCAACGGGAAACTGCGAAGAATTTTGAGCAATCTTGCTGAAGATGGGGATGTAGTCCAGCGTGCCAAAGTACTTCACCAGCAGGAACATCCCGATCAAGAATGCAAAGTCGCCGATGCGGTTGACGATAAACGCTTTCTTGCCCGCTTGCGCTGCGGAGTCCTTGAGGAAGTAGAAGCCGATCAGCAGGTAGGAGGCGAGTCCCACGCCTTCCCATCCAACGAACATAAGGAGATAGTTATTCGCCAGAACCAGCATCAGCATGAAGAACATGAACAGGTTCAGGTAAGCGAAAAAGCGGTAGTAGCCGTCGTCGTCGGCCATATATCCGACGGAGTAGATGTGGATCAGGAATCCGACGCCGGTGACCACCAGCAGCATTACCAATGAAAGCTGGTCAAGCATGAAGGCGAAGTTCACGGTGAATCCGGTGATCTGGATCCATGGCGGATGAATTTCCTGGTACGGGATCTGCTTCAATGCAGAAAACTGTGACGCGACCCAGAGCGCCATCGCAAAAGCGGCGGCGGTGAACCCGAGCGCTACCGCGGCGACTGTCCGCTTGGAGAAGCGGCGGCCCAGCGCGCCGTTAATCAGCGCACCAAAGAGCGGTAACAGGGGAATCAACCAAAGATTGAGGTTCTGATTCATAGATTCAAAACTACAGTTTCAACAAATTCACGCGGTCGACGTTCAGCGTCTCACGTGTGCGGAATACGGAGATGATGATGGCGAGTCCGACAGCGGCTTCTGCCGCAGCAACCACCATGACGAAGAACACGAATATCTGTCCGTTGAGATTGTGATACATGTTCGCGAAAGCGACAAAGCTCAGATTCACGGCGTTTAGCATCAGCTCGATGGACATGAAAATCGTGATGATGTTGCGCTTAAAAATGAATGCAGCCACTCCGATGGTGAAGAGAATGGCGCTAAGCACGAGATAGTAAGTGACCGGGACCATTACGGCTCCCTCTTTGCTAGCACCACCGCGCCCATAATGGCGATGAGGACCAGCACTGATGTGACTTCGAAGGGAAGCAGGAAGTCGCGGAAGAGCAGCATCGCGACATCTTTGGTCGGCTTTGCGAAGGCACCGAGTTGGATCTGATAATCGATGTGGCTGCTCTGAAGCAACACATAAAGCACCATGCCGACGAGGCCCGCGACGGCGGGCACTCCGAAATAGACAGCAATGCGGCTGCCGTGGGTATCCTCTTCTACGCCCGCGTTCAATAACATGATGACAAAGACGAACAGCACCATGATGGCGCCGGCGTAGACGATGATCTGGATGGCAGCGACAAACTGCGCGCCCAGCAACAAATAGAGCAGCGCCAACGAGCCCATCACCACGATCAGCGAGAGCGCGCTGTTGATTGGGTGTTTCTGCAATAGCAGATTCAACGCTCCTGCTACACAGATTGCCGCGAAGATGAAGAACAGTATCTGATGGATCATTTCTTTACTTGGAACCTAGTGGTGCAAGGTTCATCGCGACCAGGACGCTGGTTACGATGATGTTGGCAATCGCCAATGGCAACAGAAACTTCCAGCCAAATGCCATCAGCTGGTCATAACGGAAACGGGGCAGCGTGCCGCGGACCCAGATATAGAAAAAAATGAAAAAGACAATCTTGAGTGCAAACCAGAATACCGGAACAAAAGCCGCGAGCAGCGCCGGTAGTGGCAGGCTCGGTATCCAGGAGATGCCCTCGAATGGGCTGTGCCATCCGCCCAGAAAAAGCAAAGTTGCCACGCACGCAGCCGTGAACATGTTGGCATATTCGGCCATGAAGAACATGGCGAATTTCATAGCGCTGTATTCGGTGTGGTATCCCGCGACCAGTTCAGTTTCTGCTTCCGGCAGATCGAACGGGATACGGTTGGTTTCGGCAAAAGCTGCGATCAGGTAGATGAAGAACGCGACGAACTGCCATCCGCCGATGAAATTCCAGTGGAGGATATTGCCGGATTGCGCGTTCACGATCTCGCGAAGGCTGAGGCTTCCGCTCATGATGATGACGCCGACCAGTGATAGTCCGAGCGCCAACTCATAGCTGATCATCTGCGCGCTGGCGCGAAGCGAGCCGAGCAGGGAATACTTGCTGTTCGACGACCATCCCGCCAAAGCGATGCCGTAAACACCGATCGAGGTGACGCCAAGAATGATTAGCAGTCCGACATTGGGATCAAAGATAGCGCCGCCGCCATGCGGGTTAGTGATGCCGGAGATCTGCAAAGCTTCAGTGTGTCCGGCGATGGTGATGCTCTCACCGAACGGGATCACCGCCAAAGAAGTAAGTCCTAAGGCCACAGCCAAAAGCGGAGCCAGCAGGAAGAGTGGCTTGTTCACGCCCGGAGGCAAGAGGTCTTCTTTAACGATGAACTTGATGCCATCAGCGATGGGCTGCAAGAGTCCGAATGGGCCAACGCGGGTGGGGCCCCAACGGTTCTGCATGCGGCCGATGAGCTTACGCTCCAGCCACACGGTGTAAGCAACCGCGCCCAGCAGGACGTGCGTGATCACGAGAATCTTGATCAGGAGGAACGCGAGACTGATGAGTATGTCCAATTTGTTGAGCTCTGATTGCGTTGGGATTGCCGGTGTAACCAAGCCGAATTAATCGGCCATGATCTCTTGTTCAGTCTCGGCCGGTTTGTATCTTTCAAAGACCGAGTTCAATGTGTTGGAGTAACGGCCTAGAGTGCCTGAAGTAAACAGGGTGTCATTCGACGGCCAAATCAATTCCGGATCCTGCTGCGCGCCTACCCCGTCGCCTGCTGCGTGAGTGTGCACATCGCTTCCGGCGAAGAGATTGAGGCGCGAGAAATCATATCCGGGAACGACGCGCTGAATCTCGTCAAGCATGGCGCCTGGATCGAAAGGACTCATCTTCGGTTCCAGCTTGTTGGCGATGAGCCACACTTCGTGCCGGTCGGCTTCACCGGATTGCGCGCCGCGTGTCTGTCCCATGTCTGAGCGGGTGCCGCCGCCGAAGGGAACCAGGCTGCGAACGTCGTATCCGAGGCGGTCAGCGATACGCACGATGAGTTCGAAATCGGATTTGCTTCCGGCGAAGTCGCCCGCTTTTTTCAGAAGCTGCATGTCGCCGTAGGTGTTGGTGAATGTGCCCGATTTTTCGTAGGCGTTGTTCGATGGCAGGACAACGTCGGCCATCGCAGCGGATTCCGTGAGGAACATATCCTGCACCACGGTGAAGGTATTCTTTAATTCGCCGGCTTGAATGCGATATCGGGCAAGCGGATTCGCGCCCACAATGTAAAGCGCGCCAAGTTTGCCGGAACTGGCGGCGTTGAGCATCTGCTGGATGTCCATGCCAACCGTCTTCGGCAGGGCATCGCCATACTCTTCTGAATATTTCCCGATATTTGAAAGCGGAACGTATCCGGGAAGCAGGTCAGGATAAAGACCCATGTCGGCGGCACCGCGCGAGTTGGCGTAATCGCCCAGACACATGAATTTGACTTGATGATGGGAAGAACCCAATTTCACCAGCGTAGCAATATCTGCTCCGCGAATCTCGGAACCGAAGATGATGAGGATGTTCTGCTCGGCGCGAAGCAGGTCGCGCATGGCGACTAGCTGATCTTTATTTGAAGTCGGCGTGACTAGCGCGTCCCCGGAATCATTGCCCGCGAGGAAGCTGAGAAACTTGCCGTAGGAATTCGCAGGGATCTGCGCGTAGGCCTTGGACTGGCGGCGCAGTTTGATCTCGGCATCATTCACGATGAACAACTTGCCGCCGTTCAGTCGGACGTTGTTGCGGATAGTGGTGGCGAGCAGCGGATGTTGGTTCGTAGGATCGTTGCCGAAGAGCAAAATCGCAGGTGCTTTTTCGACATCGCGGAGGCTGGCGGCGAGTTCAGGCTTGCCGGCAATTGCAGCCGCAAAGGCTGGATAGTCCGCTGTGCGGTGGTGGTCGATATTGTTCGTGCCCAGGACCTTGCGCGCGAACTTCTGTAGCAGATAATTTTCTTCGTTGGTGGTGCGGGTGGAACCGATCACGCCGATTGCGCTGCCGCCCTGCTTCTCTTTCACTTCGGCGAAGCGCTTGCCAATGAGGTCAAAAGCCTCTTCCCATGTGGCCAGCTTCAGCTTGCCGTCTTTGCGGATCATCGGCATCTTCAGGCGGTCAGGATTCTGCTGGAAGTCGAATGCGTAGCGTCCCTTGATACAGAGGAAGTCACCGTTGATGCCGCTCTTGTCGCGATTGTCGCCGCGAACAACTTCCATTCCGGTATCCACGCGACGAACGCCCAGTGTGGTCTTGCAGCCATCGCCGCAGTGCGTGCAGATGGTGCCAACGTGGTTCATCTCCCACGGACGTGTCTTATAACGATATGCGCCGGAAGTCAGCGCGCCGACCGGGCAGATATCGATGCACTGTCCGCACTCTTCGCACTCAAGATGGTCGCCCATGTTGGGAGCGATTACGGAACTGACACCGCGGTTCTGAACACCGAGCGCCCAGACATCCATGACCTCGCCGCAGACGCGAACGCAGCGATAACAAAGGATGCATCGCGGACGATCGAAGTAAACCACCGGCGACCACTGCTGTTCATCCTTGTGCTGCTTGGTTTCCATGTATTGGGACTCGGCAGCGCCGTAGGTGAATGTCATGTCCTGAAGTTCGCACTCGCCACCGGCGTCGCAAACAGGGCAGTCGAGCGGGTGATTGCCGAGCAACAGTTCGATAGTGGCCTTGCGTGCCTGCTTGACCTCGTCACTCTCATTGGTGACAACCATGCCTTCAGTGATGGGCACGGTGCAAGCGGTCTGCAGCTTGGGCATTTTATCGATGCGGACAACACACATGCGGCAGGCGGCCTGCAATGACAATCCCGGGTAGTAACAGAACGAGGGAATCTCAATGCCGGCGGACTTGCAGGCTTCAATCAGAAGCGTGCCTGCGGGGGCAGTGACCTTTTTGCCGTCAACTGTGATGGTTACGAGTTGTGGTGCGTCAGCCATGTTTAGCGATTAGCTCTTAGCCTTTAGCTTTTAGCTCTGAAACGTTAAGCAACTGTTCAAGTCCTACGCGAATGCAGGTGCTGGTATGCCCTTGTGTTCGTAAGGGCAAGGCTTGCCTTCCAAATGATCTTCAAATTCCTGTCGCCATTTCTGCACGATGGAAATCGTGGGAATGGCCGCAGCATCGCCAAGCGGACAGAAGGTGCGTCCCAGCATGTTCTGCGCCAGGTAATTGATGTTGTCGATGTCCTTCTTGACGCCACCGCCGGAATGAAAGCGCGTCAGCGTCTTCTTCAGCCAGTCTGTACCCTCGCGGCAGGGAATACACCATCCGCAGCTTTCATGCTGATAGAACTTCATTACTCGCAACGCGAACTTCACCATGCAAGTATCTTCGTCCAGTACAACCACGCCGCCTGATCCGAGGAATCCGCCAGTCTTAGCGAAGGAATCGAAATCCAAATTCATCTTCACAGCTTCTTCTGCGGTGAGCAGGTAAGTGGATGATCCGCCGGGGACGACTGCTTTCAATTTTTTGCCGTTCGAAATTCCTCCGCCCACTCCATAGATCAACTTCTCCATGGGATAACCGAGAGGCAGTTCGTAAACGCCGGGCTTATTAACGTGTCCGCTGAGACAGAAGAGGCGCGTGCCGCCGTTCTTTGGAGGACCGAAGTCCGCGAATTTCTGTCCGCCCATCAGCATAATGTGGGGAACAGAGGCTAGGGTCTCAACGTTGTTAATTACGGTAGGGCCGCCCCAGAGTCCGACGACGGCCGGGAACGGAGGACGGATGCGGGGGATGCCACGCTTGCCTTCGAGCGATTCCATCAACGCCGACTCTTCGCCGACTTCATAAGCGCCAGCGCCAGTGTGCCAGTAGCAGTCGAATTTCTTGCCGGTGCCGAAGATGTTGTCGCCGAGAAAGCCCTTGGCGTAGGCGTCGTCAATCGCCTTCTGCATGATGGTGAGCAGATAGCGGTACTCACCCCTTATATATATGTATCCCTTTTGCGCGCCCACAGCGAGGCCGGCGATGATCACGCCTTCAATCACCGCGTGAGGATCATGCTCAAGGATCAGGCGATCTTTGCAGGTGCCGGGTTCGCTCTCATCGCCGTTCACAAGGACGTATTTCGGCTTGGCGGATTCTTTGGGAACGAATGACCATTTCATCCCGGTAGGGAAGCCCGCGCCGCCGCGTCCGCGGAGATTGGAGGTCTTCACTTCATTGATGATGGCGTCGGGAGTCATCTCCAGGGCTTTGCGCACGGCCTTGTAGCCGTCCAACTCGATGTAGCGATCGATGTTGGTCGCGCCCTTGCCGAATCGGCTGGATACGACTTTTGTTTCGTCGGGATGGCTTACCAGGTCTGCCACTATTGTTTCGCCTTTTTCGCGTACTGATCTAAAACCTTATCCATCTTTGCGGGCGTTAAATTCTCGTGAAAATCGTAATTGACCTGCACCGCCGGTGCCCA
>JAOAPL010000333.1 GCA_025462925.1 Acidobacteriaceae bacterium | reverse complement strand
ACTGCTGTCATTGCGTACGGATGGAAAATAGGAACCCTTCGCGGCCTCTTTCGCGTGTTGTTTCTCATCGACCGCGTGGCCCGCGATGCGCACATTGTGGTTGTGCTTGAGCGCCAGCTGAACGGCTTCCCGCAGTGAAATGCGGCGTGACGGCGTAGTACTGCCTGTTTCGTCGGCCAAGGTAAGAGAGCAAGACAATGCCGTCGCCATTAGTAGGAAAAGTGCTTTTCGTTTCATTTATTTCGACTCCTTCTCGAGGGCCACTGTCTGCTGGACCGTGCTGAGGTCGCCGTAGTTCAACGGTGATTTGCGCAACAGGGCGACAAGAATCAGCGCGCACACGCAGCTCCAAGCGATCAACAGGAATCCATCGATAATGCTCAGGCTGAATGCCTGAAGACGCATGCGGGCTGCAACCAGATCGACCGCGCGTGCCCCGGCAGTTACCAACCCGGACGACTTGGCGTAGAGATTAGCGGTCATTCCATGAATGGTCTGATTTGTCAGCCAATCCCCACTGCTGACGTGCAATCCCAACAAGTTCGAATGCAACTTTTCGCGTTGCGCCAAAAAATGGCCCATGTAGATGGCGCCTGCCGTGCCGCCGAATATACGGATGGTGTGAAAGAAAGCCGAAAAGGTAAGCACCCACTCAGGTTTGGCCAAAGCTCCTGCGAAGATCGCTTGCAGCACGATGCAGCCGACAAGTCCGATGAAAGCAAACGCCTGCCCGACGCCGGTGAGCAACTCGGTGCGGTAGAAGTTCTCGGCCGCCCACGTGCTGCTGTATTGAGAATTCAACCAGGCAGCAAGGGCAGTACAGGCAAGGCCGATGGCGAAGAGGAGACGCGGATCGAATTTGCGTAGCAACAGAAGTGCAGCCGTGAACGCGAGAGGGATAAGTGGGACAGCGCTCCAGATGATCGCAGGTCCGATCTGATCGGGTTCGAACCCGCGGATGGCCAGCGCCTGCGGGACCAGAATGATGGTCGTGCAAAGGGTGAAGCGGAACCAGAAGAGCAGGGCTCCCAGCAGCAGGGTGTTCCACTTCAGGAGATATGGCAGCGCCACCAGAGAATTCGGACCGCGCAGCCTCCGAACCAGCGCGCACACCAGGAAGAACGCCCCCCCGACAAACAATGCGTTGAATACTCCGGAGCGCCACCAGTCGAGCCTTTCCCCTTGTTCACAGGCGACCAGCAACATCGCGAGGCCCGTGCTCGCGTACAAAAAACCTGCGAAGCTCGGTGCTTTACCGGATTTCTTCGGTGCATTCGCTTTCGGTATCCCGTAATAGATACAGATCATCATCAGTGGCGTGATGAGCGCTGAATTCCAGAACATCCAATCCGACGAAAGATGGTTTCTATACCAGCCGTAGAGGGAAGGTGCGATGTTCACCGCCCCATCCACGAAGGTTGCGTACAGCGCAAGTGTGAAAGGAAGGTATCGAAGCGGAATATTGCGTAGCGCGAACGTGAGCGTGAGTGGATAGAACGTGCCGGAGGTCAGGCCGCTGAGAAGCGTCAACGCAATCACCAGGCTGTAACTGTGCGCGAAAGGCAGGAAAATGAGCAGCACGGTGAAAAGGGCGGCGGCGGTGAGCAGAATGCGCCGCGGACCCATCAGGCCGCCGAGATACACCGTAAACGGGCCGATAAACATCAGGCCGGCATCGAAGGCACTGCCAATCCATGCGCTCCCGTCGTACCCAAATCCGTGAAGGCCCCGGAAATCGGGCATGCCGAGAGAGATCATGCGGCTGGTCAGCGTGACAACTCCCGCACCTATGACCACCCCGAGAATCCCAAGCAGTGGCTGGGCCGAAGCCTCCGCAGGCACCGCAGCGCCTACCGCGCGCGCGATATCTATCGCAGATGGGCGAACTGTCACGCTCGAAGCCGCCATACTTTTCCGGCTACCGCCTCGTCCGGACGGTTGCAATCACCGAGAGTCCGGGACGCAGTTCGGCGGCAAAGGCGCTATCGTCCAGCCCAATCTTGACCGGGATGCGCTGTACCACCTTCGTGAAATTGCCGGTCGCGTTGTCGGGCGGTAGTAGGGAAAACTGTGATCCGCTGGCTGGTGCGATCTCCAGCACCTTGCCGTGAATTATCTGCCCGGGATATTGGTCAATACGAATTTCGGCATGGTCACCGATCTTCACGTTGGTCAGCTGGGTTTCACGATAGTTCGCCAGCACCCACTTGGTGACATCGATGAATGCGATTACCTGGGTGCCTGGAGAAACGAGTTGTCCTGGCCGAACTTGTCGTTCCCCCACGGTACCCTCGCCCGGCGCGTAAACTTTCGTGTATCCAAGATTCACTCCAGCTGCCGCTAAGCTCGCCTGTTTCGCATGCAGGTCGGCCTCCAGCTGCAGATCTTGCGACTCGAGGACTGCTTTCGAACGCCGCTCGGCTTCGGCACTGAGCTCACTGCTACGCAACATGGTTTGCGCCTGATTGAGGTCGGCATCGCGGCTGGCAAGCTGTGCTGACAGTTGGTCGTCGTTGGCCACAGCGGCCTCGAGGGTCTGCTGCGTCGCCGAATGAGTCTGATACAGACCCTCCTGGCGCTTCCGTTCGGAACGGGCCCGAACGAGTTGGGCTTGCACCGCTTCCTTGCCGGCTTCAGCCGCAGTGATTTGCGCTTTGGCTTGATCGATGCCCGCAAAAGCTTTGGCGATCCGAGAGTCTTGCAACTCGCGTTGTCGACGGTTGTTTTCAATTGCCGCACGGGCGGCCGCAACTCCCGCACTGGCCTGGTCAACCTGTGCCTGATAATCCTCGTCCTGCAATTCGATGATCAGATCGCCCTTGTGTACCCGTTGAAAGTCTTCCACGTGAACCGCACGCACGATACCGGCCACCTTCGTGCTCAACGGTGTCAGGTCGCCGCGGACGTAAGCATCATCGGTTACTTGTTCGACCTTGTTGCCCTCCCACGCATTCCAGTTGCGAGTGATGGTGATCAAAACCGCTAGAGCGAGCGCCACGACAAGGAGGGGAGTCACGAACTTTTTCCATTCGACACTGCCGTGAGAAGAGGCCGCAGGCTTGTCGCTTTCTGGAGGCAACGGTTTCGTCACGAGGGCGGCGGATTCAGCAGGTACTGGCGAGGCGGACATCAAATTTGCTCCTTCGGCAGCAAGAAATCTGCAAACGCCGGGCTATTCGTGACTGAGTTGCTCAGGCCCCTTTGCTTGTCAGCACTCATCCGCGCAGAAGCGATCGGCTCTGTTTGTTTCTCGATCTCGGACATGACGCTTCTCAACAAGAGAATTCAATCCTGGCTCTGCGCCAGAGGAAGTTGCGATGTGAGCTGCACATCGATCATCGTGCTGATGCGGCGGTCGAGTTGAAAGAAGGTCGCTGCTTTCTTTCCGGGCAAGACTCTTCGAAAGATCGCCACATAGCGCTGACGCAGTTTTGTTTGTTCGATGTCCGTGTCCAGCCAGCGGCGAATAAGATTGTCGGCCTGGTCATCGGTCAGGGTTCCGTATTCGTCCGAATATTCTTTGATAATCGCCGTTCTCGTGTCGTTGATCTTCCCGGTTTCCGCCGAGTATTCTTCGTACACTTGCCAGAACTTCGTCGCTTCGCTATCCGTAAGCGTCAAATTCGCAGCAATGAGTTGCTTCTTGATCGAGCGTATATCCCTGCGTAGTAGCGCCAACTGTTGAACGGTTATCGCGTCCGTAGTGTTGTCGGCGGCGGACGATTGCGAAGATGTATCTTGAGCAACTGCCATTGGACTTCCGGCTACACAGGGTCCTACAAGTAGGAGCGCAGAAAGTGTGATTCTTTTCAAAGGTTCCCTCTCTTTAGGTATCGAATTAGCGAGCTCTATGACGCGACTCAGCGCAAACCTCTTGTCGCCAGCGGTCAGTATTGGTGCAACCGGGTTGCCAACCAAGACGCAGTGACATGACTGCAACATGCAGAGGGATCAGGCGCTTACAGGAGCGAAGGGCCTTGGTACTTGCGTAGCCCCATTAGTGCTGCCAACCGTTTAGCGCTTTCGCCACGCGATTGACACCGACACGCGCGAAACGCCT
>JAOAPL010000327.1 GCA_025462925.1 Acidobacteriaceae bacterium | reverse complement strand
CTCGATCCACACCTCGCCGTCAACATTTATCTGGTCGGTTGTACCGGCGGGAGAGGGCGCAATCTACATCGGCACAGGATCGCCGGCGCGAGTCTATCGCATCACCGCAGACGGCAATGCGACTGTGATCTTCGAACCGAAAGAATTGCAAGTCCAAGCGCTGGCAGTCGACAAGGAAGGCAACGTTTACGCCGCCACTTCGCCTGATGGAAAAGTCTACAAGATCAGCAAGAGCACAGGCGCGAACAAGACTCAAATGGCAGCCAAGCCTGATCCAGTGGGCAAGGATTCCAGCGCGGCGGTTGTGGACTCAAGCTATAGCTCAACAGTCTTCTTTGATCCCAAGACAAAATACATCTGGACGATGGGCTTCGATGCCGATGGCCGGCTGTATGTCGGCACAGGTGATCGCGGAGAAATCTTCAGGGTCACCAAGTCGGGCGAAAGTTCCGTCTTTTTCAAGAGCGATGAAGCGCACATCCGCACGTTGGCATTTGATAGCAATGGGAACGTGATCGCGGGTTCGGATGGAAGCGGACTTGTGTATCGCATCACTCCTGCAGGCGAGGGCTTCGTGTTGTATAGCGCGCCAAAAAAAGAGATCACGGCGCTGGCGCTGGATTCAGTTGGGAACATTTACGTGGGAGCAGTCGGCGAAAAGCGTACCAGCGGAAGTTCGACTTCAGCAGCATCAATACTCTCGCAGTTGGTATTCTCGCCGCCAGGAGCTGGGACTTCGGGTCCTTCGCCGATTCCCAACCTTGGTTCGCAAACGCAAACCGGTGGTTCAGACATTTACATGCTCGCTTCTGACGGTTCGCCGAAGCGCCTTTGGACCAGTAAAGATGATGTGGTTTACGCGCTGGCGTTCGATGCACGCGGCCGTTTGCTGGCGGGAACGGGAAACAAGGGACGCATCATCGCGATCGAGAAAGACGGATCTTATTCAGACTTGTTGAAAGCCACTGCGAACCAGGTGACCGGATTCGCCGGAGCTCCAGGGCATGGACTCTTTGCCGTAACCAGCAATCTGGGCAAAGTGTTCAAACTCAGCGCTTCTCCGGACACTGAAGGCGTATTCGAGAGCGATGTATATGACGCCAAGATCTTCTCGCGATGGGGTCGGGCAGAAGTGCGCGGCAGCGGCGACTTCGAGTTCTTCACTCGCAGCGGCAATGTCGACAATCCGGACCGCAATTGGAGTCCGTGGAAGAAAGTTGATCTGAGCAAAGACGCAAAGATCGAAGCTCCACCGGCACGTTTCATCCAGTGGAAAGTCGCCATGCCCGCAAAAGGTGGCGCGCAGGTAGAAAACGTCAAGGTGAATTACCGGCCGAAGAACGTTGCTCCGGTGATTGATGAGATCGCAGTGCAGGCAGGCGCAAAGTTCAACAGCAGCAGCACTCCGCGATCGTCCTCCGACACGTTGATGATCGGTTTGGGATCGCAGAACTCGAATATGAATTCTTCGCAACCGCGTTTTGACAACCCGGTTCCTGCGCAGCGGGATCGCGGTTCCATCGCTGTCCGCTGGTCAGCACATGATGACAATGACGACGACCTTATGTACTCGCTCTATTACAAGGGCGATGGCGAGACACGCTGGAAGCTTTTGAAAGACAAGATCACCGACAAGTTCTATTCCTGGGACGCTGGACTGCTGCCCGATGGCGGCTATACAGTCCGCATTGTCGCCAGCGATGCGCCGTCACATTCTCCCGATGAAGCGCTGCTCGATTCGAAAGAGAGCACTCGATTCGAAGTGGACAGCACTCCGCCGCGAGTGGATGGACTTGCCGCGAAAGTGGATGGCGGAGTTTTACATATCACCTTTACTTCCCGAGACACGTTTTCCGCGATCAAGCGCGCCGAGTTCTCAGTGGACGCAGGCGAATGGCAGTTCGTGGAACCTGTCGGACAGCTCTCCGATGCGAAGATGGAGGCTTATGACTTCAATGCTCCGCTTCCGCAGTTGATGCCCAGCGAACCTGCCGTGGACAAAGCGAAAGGCAAGCGCCAAAAGATGGGCGCTGCGGAAAACGATTCGGCGCAAACGGAATCGACGACGCAACCTGATCCGGTGCTCTTGAGCAATGAACACGTGATTGTGGTGCGCGTTTACGACCGGTTCGACAATGTGGGAATCGCAAAGATCGTGATCAAGTAAGAACTGCTTCACCACAGAGGCACAGAGACACAGAGGAAACCCAGATCAGGTTGGATCTGGGTTTTCGTTATTTGGTGTTGATCTCGCCGTTTGTTGCCAGCGGGAATTGCAGGGTTGAAGCCCTGCGCCACCCGATTTGCGTCCTTCCGATTTGCATCCACCCGTCTAGGTCCACCCCATTACGGTTTGATGGCCGGTGAAGCCGTGCCCTTTCAAAGCAAAATCGGCCCAAGTCCTTGTGCGGCATTTACAATCCTCACATGCGCAATGTGGGGCTGACGATCGCATGGATCGCGGGAATCGTTTACGCGAGCATTCCCAGCTTCTGGCTCGCCATCCATCCCTTTGCTGAAAGGTGGAGGTCGCGCAAAGGGAAGGTTTATCCGATCATCGGCGGGGTCTGGCTTGCGCTGATCGTGGTTATCGGTGCGGCGACTTGGCGGCGGCGCGAGGTGACGCTGTACAGCACGCCGTGGTCGCTGGTGGTTGCGGCAATGCTATTCGGAGCAGGAATCTACACGTATCGGTCCATTGGCAGTGATTTTGGGGGCGACCGGTTGATCGGAAGGTCGGAGGTTCAGCCCGAACAATATGAACAACGCTTAATCACCACGGGCATGCACTCGAGAATGCGGCATCCTATATATCTTGCGCATCTCTGCATGCTCACTGCGTGGACCGTAGGAAGTGGATTGCTTGTCCTGTTCGCGCTATGGTGCTTCGCGATTGTCACGGGTGTCTTTATGATCCGGACCGAAGATGCAGAATTGGAAAAGAGATTTGGAGAAGAGTTTAGGGAGTATAGGAAGAGAGTCCCGGTGATCGGGCTGTAGGGATTTGTGATTAGAAGCAAAAGCAAAGGCATTGTCCCTCCACTTCGCTGCGCTTCGGTCGGGATGACACATAGAGACATATGAATTTTGAATTATTCATCGCGGCGCGGTATCTGCGGGCCAAGCGCAGGCAGGCAGTCATCGGCGTGATCACGGCGATATCGATCATCGGCGTGGCTGCGGGGGTGGCGTCTCTGATCATCGCGTTAGCGATCAACAACGGGTTCCGACAAGACCTGCAGCAGCGATTGCTGGGGTCGACGCCGCACGTGAGCGTGATGAAGGTTGAGAGTACCGGCATCAAGGATTGGCGTCCGATGCTGGAGCGCCTGTCGAAAGAACCGCATGTGATAGCTGCAGCGCCGGCCATCTACGAGGAGGTATTGGCCTCGCGAGGATCGCGTGCGAAGGGCATTGTGCTGAAGGGCGTTATTCCGGAAGAGGAAGAAAAAGTAAGCGGACTGCTGAATACGATCTCCTCCGGATCAGCCGATGCGCTGAACATGCAGGCAGATGAAATTTCGAATCCGTTGGAAGGTGCTGAAGCTCCTGCTCCGACATCGTCGCTCGCTCCCATTGTTCTGGGGAAGGATCTTGCGCAGGGACTTGGGGCGACGGTTGGCTCAGTGATCCTGGTCACCAGTCCACAAGGCGAGCTGACACCGTTTGGGTTAGTCCCGAAGTATGTGCGCTTCAAGGTGGTCGGGATTTTTAGCAGCGGTTTTTATGACTACGACACCGCTTGGGCATTCACTCGGCTCACGGATGCGCAACGATTGTTCGGGTTGGGAAATGTAATCTCGGTGCTGGAATTCAAGCTGGACGATTTGTATCGAGCGGAAGAGGTTGCGGCCGATCTGGAAAATGCTGCGGGGCCAGGATTTCAGACGCGCAGTTGGATGGAACAGAACAAAGCTTTGTTCCGCGCGTTGCGACTGGAGCGGGTGGTGACTTTTATCACTATCGGACTGATCGTGGCGGTGGCCGCTCTGAACATCCTTATATCACTGATCATGATGGTGATGGAAAAGACCAAGGACATTGCGGTCTTGATGTCGATGGGAGCGCGGAAATCTCAGATACGACGCATTTTCATCACGCAAGGCGTTTTGATCGGCGTGATCGGAACCGTGTTGGGTGTGGTCCTTGGATCCATCGCCTCGTGGGCGGGCGCGCACTACAAGCTCATCGCGCTTTCGGCCGAGGTTTATTCCATCGACTACGTTCCTTTTGCTCCGCGATTGATTGATGGGCTGATAGTGGCGGGCGTGGCGATTGCAATCTCATTCTTGTCGACAATCTATCCGTCGTGGTCGGCGTCCCGGATCTTGCCGGCGGAGGCGTTGCGGTATGAGTAGCTGCGAAAAGGTTGGCTGGCAAAGTCAGGAGAGCAGGATGCTCTGGCCGGAGACTGCCTTGTTCTTGCGGGAGGGACATTGCATCTAACTGAGCAGACCGAGGGTCTACCTGACACAGCGCGGATGCGGGTTGAAAACCTGAAAAAGGTCTTCCGCACGGGCAAGCAGGAATTGGTTCTATTTGAAAATCTGTCGTTTTGTGTGCAGCAAGCCGAGATGCTGGCGATCGTCGGCGAGTCTGGAAGCGGCAAGAGCACTTTATTGCACATCCTGGGCGCCTTGGACAGGCCGACCGCCGGAGACGTTTACTTCGGAAAGACGGCGCTTAGTTCGTTGGATGACGAAACCGCTGCGGATTTCCGCGGGCGTGAGATCGGATTCGTCTGGCAGTTTCATTACCTGCTGCCGGAATTCACCGCCTTGGAGAATGCGGCGATGCCATTGCTGATGGCGAGGAATTTTTCGTCGTCGAAAAAGAAGCAAGCGCTGGAGAAAGCTGCAGAGTGGCTGCGGGCAGTGGGACTTCTTGACCGGGCAGAGCATCGTCCGGGAGAACTCTCAGGCGGAGAGCAGCAGAGGGTGGCACTGGCACGAGCGCTGATCGCCGGACCGAAGGTGCTGATGGCCGACGAGCCTACCGGAGACCTGGATAGCAGGTCAGCGGAAATGGTCTTTGACCTGATCACCCGGCTTCACCACGAACATGGGCTAACGTCTGTGATTGTGACTCACAACCTGGCATTTGCGCGGCGATGTGGGCGCGTCCTGCGATTGCAGGCAGGGCGGTTACAGCCGGTGAGCCCGGCGTCGCTTGTGGAAGAGCAGAGTTAAACCCCTCTTTCTT
>JAOAPL010000329.1 GCA_025462925.1 Acidobacteriaceae bacterium | reverse complement strand
CGCTCATCTAGAATCCCTTCTTCTCAAGCTGTTTCCTGAGTTTCCCCAGGCAGCGCCCGCGGATGAAGCCGATGGATCCGGTAGCGATTCCGAGCTGGCTCGCAATCTCCTGATAGGGACGAGGCGGGGATTCGAAAAACAGCATGTGGACCAGCCGCTCACAGCGTGGGTTCAATTCCGTCATGGCATCGCGGACCATCTGCTCTCGCTCAAGCTGGGCGAGCAGATCGTCAGGAAGGGTTGACGTGGCGCCGCTTACAGACGAGTCCTCCCGGTCCTCGTCCGACAGCGGAACATGCCTTTCCGCTCTGCGCTGGTACTGGAGGCATTTGTGGTAGCAAGTCTGCATCAACCACTTCGGCAGAGCGCGCGGCTCACGCAGTCGCGGCAAGTCTGAGAGCAGATCGAGGCACACAGCCTGAAAAATATCGGCTGCATCGTCATACATCTCAAGCTTGATGGGAATCGAGAAAATCAGGTTCTTGTACTTATCGAGGAGCGCCGACCATGCTTGCTCATTGCCCTTAAGACACTCAGCTACGAGCCGATCGTCAGACCAGGGCGCCTGCTTTTCACGCTGCAATTTGGCAGCAACGTTCACCGCAGACCCGCTCTTTCAGTGCTCTTGGTTTGCGAGCGCACGTAGAGCTGGTCGGCATTCCAAAGGGTGTAGTGGTCCAGCACTGCAGGATGAAAGTTGCCGACCTGCGGTCCCGCACTGACCAGGATGTTTGGCGTCGCAAGAAAGATAAACGGCAGGTTTTCAGCAATGACTTGTTGAACCCGATCATAAAGCCGCTTTCGCTTCTGGTAGTCCAGCGTGATCATCTGCTGCTGCATCAGCCCGTCAATCTCACGTTCCCATGGCGTGGCGGGCTTGGTTTCCCCGAGGTTCCAGAGGTGACTGCTTCCGCTTGAGAGCCACACATTCATTTCTGGATTTGGATCGGCATCACCACCGCCCAGACCCATGATTGCCGCCTCGTAATCGAAGCTCTGGAATACCCGATCAATCATTGCCCGGAAGTCCAATGGGACAACATGAACCTGCATGCCGAGATGCGCCAGATCATCTTGAAGAAGAGTTGCGATCTTCATGCGTTGCGTGTTCGAAGAGCTGGTCACGATGGAAAATTCGACCACCTTGCCCGAAGGATCCAGCAGTTGGCCGGCATTGCTCCAGGAATACCCCGCTGATTTTAGAAGCTGTCGTGATGTCTCCAACGACTGTTGCGGATGCGGGAGCGCCTGGTTCATCCACAGCTTGTTTCCGGGACCGACATTACCCCAAAGAGCCGTGCCTCGCTTTCCATACACCAGCCTCACGATTGCGTCGCGATCAACAGCCGCCGAAACAGCCTGTCGGAATTTCAACTCTCGGAACCATTCCTGTTTACCCGTAATGCCATCCAGTTTTTTCGAGCTGAGATCGTTAAGATTAAAGACCAGGAAGTTGTATTCCAGGCTGGGGCCGAGATCCACAAGCTGAGAGTTAGTGCGGGATTGCTCTCTCGAGAGCAGGCTGTAGTTTTCTGTGCTGAGCCGATTGACTATGTCTGTTTGCCCAGCTTCAAAACGCATTACCTGTGAGTCTTCGCTGCCCACGAAAAGAAAAACCAGCTCGTCAAGATAGGGCAAGCGGTGGTTGTCGCGATCGGCTTTCCAGTAATACGGATTTCGCTCGAGCACGATCTGCTGTCCGGCAACATATTTCTTCACCCGGAACGGACCCAGGCCAGCGACTTCGGCAGCAGAGGTATTCAACGTCCATGCCTGAAGAAATTGTCCCTCTCGATAAGGCTTCTCGAGAATGTGTTTGGGAAGCATCGCCAGGCCGTCAAAAATTCTCTCAGCGGCTGCGTAGGGCCGTGGCAGTGTAAACCGCACTGTTTCCTGGTCGAGTTTGGTTACAAGGACTGGTTTGCCGTCGATAAGCAGCAGATCGCGTTGTGGCGAATTCACCGCTTCGTCCAGGTACACGGTAAAAGAAAAGACCACATCATCGGCGTCGAACGGATGCCCGTCTGAAAACCGAATACCCTTGCGTAGTTTGAGCGTGAAGGTACGCCCGTCCGCCGACATCTTCCACGATTTCGCCAGCGCCGGTTCCGTCTGCTGCGAGGCTTTGTTAATTGTGATGAGGTCGGCCATCAGCCGGCCGATTACCTCGCGCGAAACTGCGTCTGTAGCCGTGACCGGATTCAGAGTCTTGGGCTCGGAGCGCTGCCCTACGACCAACCGCCCGCCGTAACGGCCCACTTCGCCTTCCGCGCGTTGGAGTTCTTCATTCGGATTAAGTGCTGCAGGGGTGGGGGCGGCCACCGAAACGGCAGCGAGTAGACACACGAAGAGGGCAAGGCGAGCTATGGCTTTCATAACACCCTTCCCCACAGAATCCTTGGCGAGATTAGTTAGATTTTAACCAGTGATGGAGAGCGTCGGCTAGGAGCCAATAGATTACCGAAGTCACGATCAGCGCGCACGCCGGTGCTAAAAGCCAGGCATAAGAAACCAAGACGTTATATTGCTGCAGCGCGCTCAACATATTTCCCCAGCTCGGTACTGGCTCATTTACGCCGAGGCCAAAGAAGGACAAGCTGGCCTCTGCCGCAACGTACTGGGGTACCAGCAGCGCCGCCTGAGTCAGGAGGACTCCAAGGGTCTGGGGAAGAACGTGACGCCGCAATAGGTAAGTATCTGTTCCCCCAAATCCTCGTCCGGCTAATACGTAGTTGCGTTCTCGCGCACTGAGCGCGACCCCTCTTATAAGCCGTGCCGGGCGCGCCCAACCGATCAAGCCAATTACGCCGATCAGCAACAGAAAAGTTCTGGCAGGACTGAGATGGAGTGGCAGAAACGCCCGCACGCCCAGCAGAAAATAAAACCAGGGCAGGGAAAGGAAGAGATCGGCAGAACCCATCAGCGATTCATCCACCCATTTTCCGTAATAACCCGAAACCATGCCGATGATGGTTGCTGCGCTGAGCGTGAGCAATGTGGCAAGTAGTCCTGCGGCCAGAGAGAGTTGTCCCCCGTACAGCAGTCGTGAAAATTGATCACGGCCGTAGGCGTCGGCGCCAAAAACAAAGATACGTGCCGGTTCGTTGACGCCGAACAGGCGCACGTTGGTCTTAACAATTCCGGCAATCGTGTAAGCGCTGCCTCTAACAAAAAAACGAAGTGGATATTTCTGACTGACATTCTCTCGATACCCGTCCAGATCATCCGTTTCAGCATAAACAAAAGGCCGCAAATGAAATCCGGACGCGCCCGCGAAATGCAGCCGAGTTGGTGGAGCATAGGCAAGTTCCCGGTTCTGAACTGTAGGATCGTATGGCGCGATGAATCCCGCGAACAAAACAGCCAAATGCAGGACTATGAGTGACGACAGTAGAACGAACAGGGTCTTTTTAGTTCGCATCAACTTAATTCGCATCCGGACCACCTGCCCTAATGCGCGGGTCTGAAGCCAGCAACAATACATCCGCAACCAGGTTGCCGCCCATCATGAACACCGCAGAAAGCATGATCCCGCCAATCACGAGGTAGAGGTCACGCGAGAGCGTAGCGTCAAGAATGAGTGGTCCGAGACCGGGCCAACCAGTAACGACTTCCACCAGCAACGATCCGCTCAACAGCGCTGCCAACGAAAACCCAAACAATGAAATAGCGGGATTCGCTGCCACCGGCAATACATGACGGAACAATAGCCTCGAGCGCGCGATACCGTTTCCGCGTGCCGCTTGTATGTAAGGCATTTCGAGCACTTCGACAACGCTGGTGCGAACGTGCCTTATCACGACTGCGATGCTGGCCAATACTAAGATCGACGTGGGCAGAACCATACGCAGCGCGACATCCTGAACCTTGCCCCAGGCCGACAGTTCGTCGAAACCGAGAGACATCATTCCGCCAACCGGCACCACCCGCCAGCGAACCGCGAACGCAAGTAAAGCCAAAGCGATGACGATCTCGGGAATAGAAATTAGAAACGAACTTCCGGCTGCCGTGACTCGGTCGAGCCATCCGCCCCGAGACGCCGCTGCCCACACTCCAAGCGGCACTGCAATACTCCACGTAAGAAGCGTTGCCGTGATGGTGAGCAGAAGAGTATGTTTCGCTCGCGCCCACAGGAGGGGCGCCACCGGTGTGTTATAGGCAATGGAATACCCGAAGTCTCCGTGCAGCACCGACAGGATCCAGCGACCGTATCTAACAGGGAGAGGTTGATCCAATCCGTAATGTGCTCGCAATGCCACAATAGTTTCAGGCGCGATCTGCGGGTTCAGCCGCATTTCGTCGAAGAAGCTTCCCGGCGCCATCTCTGTAAACAGAAAACAGAGAGCCGAAACTCCCAATAGGAGAAGAAGCGCGCGCAGCAAACGCCGGCCCAGATATTTCAAAGTGACGCCCCCAGCGTGGCCGAATAATTAGACTGAAAGTTCTTCGCCGACGCTAGTAATGACTGAGTCTCCGGATGAATGGGAGTGGATACAATCTGAGCAGTTGGTCCCTGTTCAACAATTTTCCCGGCCGACATCACAGCAATTGAATCCGCGATCTGGGCTACCAGCGACAGGTCATGAGAGATGAGCAGATAGGTAATAGAATGCGCGGTCTGAAGCTCCAGCAACAAATTGGCGATTTGTGCCTGAGTAGAAAGGTCCAGGCCCGAAAGCGCTTCGTCCAGCACCAATAATTTCGGCTTAAGTGCCAGCGCCCGCGCGATGGCCAATCTTTGTTGCTGCCCGCCGCTGAATTCCATGGCCGACCGGTCTGCCCAGTTCGGCGAAAGGCCAACCTCATTCATGAGCTCTCGGGCACGACTACGCCTCGCAGCGCGGTCTCCGCGGCACTGAATCA
>JAOAPL010000300.1 GCA_025462925.1 Acidobacteriaceae bacterium | reverse complement strand
GACGACTTCGTCAGAGATGCTGCCTTCCGATGGCCAGACACCGCGCGGGCGGATCCCGAAGACCCGCTCGTGCAATGAGAGTCCGCGCTGAAGCTGCTCGGTGGCATCTTCAGGATGAGTGAAACGCGTGCGCGGTAGAGGCAAGCCAGGACTGGATACCCCGCCGAGATCAGTATCGCAAAGTAAAGGAAGAATGGGATGGTAGTAAGGCGAGGTAGAGATTTCAATCAATCCGCGTTGCGCCGCTGAAGCGTATGCAGGAAGGACCGAGGCCAAAATCTCGCGCGATTTGGCGAGAACGAGTTGTTGATCGGCCGCGTCGTATCCTCGTCCTTTCTGGATGAGCGCCTGAATCTGCGGATCGGCGTCTTTGCCCTCTATGAAGAACTCGTCGAACCATGCCACCTGCGAAAGCACTTGCAAGTCGGCGATGTCCTGCTGCGAAAAATTCGGCTCGGCTTTCGCTGGGTCGAAATCAGAAGCGGCGAATTGTTCGTGTAACTCCTTGTATCGCGGATAGCGGTCTATCAAATTATCAACGTTGGCCTGAAAGAGATAGCGCAAGGCGAAGCGGCGATCGTCGGGAGACAATGCGTCGGCGGGCTTGGAGGCGACGTCGAGAAAGGGATCTCGGGCGGTGCCAGCAACGTAGTCTTCTATCTGCGCGATGAGCGAGGGGACAAGATTGAAGGTCTGGTGGACGCTGGGGAATTCGTCCAGCAGCTTGACCATCCCGTAGTAGTCTTTCAGAGCGTGAAGGCGCACCCAGGGCAACCGGTACTCGCCGGTTACCAAATCCTTATAAAAGGGCTGGTGCATGTGCCAGAGAAATAAAATGCGGATGGCAGGCATGTCAGATATTAAAAGTATATCGAACCGGTGCGCACATCATTGTTGACACGCGCATCTTAGGAACTGAGATACGAGCACAATGCCTGGAATAAGCGCGCTGATTCATACCTGCAATGACGAACGTCGGCTGGGCCGGACGCTGGAGACGCTGCGACCCTGTGATGAGATCGTCATCGTGGACCACGCATCGGAGGACGGCACCGTGAAAGTGGCGCGAGATTACGGCGCGAAGGTGATTGCCGCGGTTACCGGAGTGCAGAATGGCGCTTACGCCAATGACTGCAAGCATGATTGGGTGCTGTGTCTCCTCCCTGCGGAAACTCTCACGGAAGCGCTGGAAGCAACTTTGTTGGAGTGGAAGACGAGCGATACTCCCGAAGAAGCCATCGCGGGATATGCGGTGAAGATTAGGTCGTCGAATAATGGACAAGCTATTTGCCAGGAGTTACGACTGGTGAACCGCACCAATCTGAATTGGCAGGGTGTAACACCAGAGGCGACTGGCGACGTACCTGTGCTTGACGGCGACCTATTGCGGTTTGACGCATCTGCGGAGCAATGAATTCAGTTCTGCCGAGGCAGAGATTCAGAATTATAATTTCCAGAACAATTCACAAGCGCCAAACTCCACGAAGCACAGGTGAGTGCTATCTATCTGCCAGCGGAAATCGACCTCATCGCAGTCACCTTCTTTATCTTTGGACTGGCCTTTGGCAGT
Source organism: Acidobacteriaceae bacterium (assembly GCA_025462925.1). Classification (GTDB taxonomy): domain Bacteria; phylum Acidobacteriota; class Terriglobia; order Terriglobales; family Acidobacteriaceae; genus JAICLA01. The sequence goes on along the minus strand of JAOAPL010000300.1, from coordinate 38,474 downwards.
TTCCTGAATGTTTGCATTTATCGGCTGCCGAGGGGGATGTCCATCATTCCCGGGTCAGCGTGTCCGCATTGCGGCGCTGGCATCAAGCCCTACGACAATGTACCTGTCTTCGGCTGGCTGATGCTGCGGGGCCGCTGTCGGAGTTGTAGAGGTCATATCTCTCCGCGATACATGCTGGTGGAGTTACTGATCGCGATTTTGTTCGCGGTGAGTTATCTAAGCTTCGGGCTGTCAGTTGAAGCTATCAAGTTTTGCGTTTTCAGTTTTCTGATCGTCGGCCTCGTTTTTACTGATGCTGACCTAAAATTACTGCCGGATACGATGACCCTACCCGGATTTGCACTGGGAGTGATATTCAGCGTGCTTACGCCGGTGGGCGGGACGGCCTGGCTGGTACGGCATGGCGAATCGTGGTTCTCGTCGCTGCCGTTTGACTTCCGGTGGCGTCCGGCGTCGCTAGCGGCTGCGCTTCTAGGCGCTGTGGTGGGGTCGCTCTTCATCTGGGGAATCGGGGCACTCTATAAATTGATTCGTGGCGTGGAGGGGATGGGCTTTGGAGATGTGAAGCTCATGCTCATGGTAGGAGCATTTCTTGGAGTGAAGTTGACTGTTCTGACGCTGATGCTGGGGTCGATGCTGGGATCACTGGCAGGAGTGGGGGCAATGCTGACTGTCTGGAGCAAGCGCCTCAAGCGAAATTTGAAAAGCGCTGCTTTGCGCGGCAGCGCGGGACAAAGGGCGTGGGCGTCGGCGCAGCTTCTTCTGCGACGCTATGAGATGCCGTTCGGCGTGTTTCTGGGATCTATGGCATTGTTCTCCGCATATTTTGGCGACCGCATCATGAACTGGTACGTGGGTTTTTACCGATGATCCAGATATTGCAAAATCCGTTCTTCATCAAGCTGGGCCTGATCCTGTTCATGTTTATGGCAGGACTTGCGGTGGTGATCATCGGTCTCCGCTTTCTTCGCAAATTGCTGGTCTCCAACAGTGAAGACGACAAGCCACGGGTTGCGCTGGACAGCGCGTTCTCGCTCTCAGCCTATGAGGGCGTGATCCGCAAGATGAAGGAACAGGAAAAAGAGTTGGAACGGCTGCGTCGCGCGGAACGCGACCAGGCCAATGCATCGGCGAGTATGAGTGAGGCGGTGCTTTCGAACCTGGGCAGCGGCGTTGTTCTCTTCAACAATGCGAACCTGGTAAGGCAAGCAAATCCATCGGCAAAGACTCTTTTGGGCTACGCATCGGCATTCGGGCTGCACAGTCGCGATATTTTTCGCGGAGTTTCGAAGGTGAGGATGCCAGCGTCGCCGACGTCGGCGAAAGGCGATGAGAGCGACGGCGCAGGACAGTTGTTGAAAGCAATCGACGCGGCGATTAGACAAGGCACTCAAGTTCGGCGGATCGAGGCGGATTATCGGACACCTGCGGGAGAAGCGCGGGTGCTGGGGATAACCATCTCGCCGGTGCGGGGAGCGCAAGGCGAAGCCCTAGGCGCGGCGGCACTGATCAGCGACTTGACGGAGATCACCCAACTTTCCCAGCAGATGCGATTGCGCGAGAGCATGGCGGCCTTAGGGGAGATGTCGGCGGGAATCGCGCATGAGTTCAAGAGCTCGCTGGCGACAATCTCAGGGTATGCGCAGATGCTGCAAAAGGAGAGCGACCCAAAAACTTCAAACCAGTTCGCGGGAAAGATCGCGGGAGAGACGGCTTCGCTGGCGAGAATCGTAAATGACTTCCTGAATTTTGCTCGTCCCCAGGGACTTGCGCGGGAACCGCTCGATCTGCGCAAAATGCTGGAGGACTGCGCCGAAGAAGCACAAGTTCAACTGGATACTGAAAAGTGTCCGGCGGAGATTATCGTGCTGGGAGATCCGACGGCGCTTCGTCAGGCGTTTAGCAATCTGCTACGGAACAGCGCAGAGGCGCTGCGTCCCGGAGAGAGTGCAAAGGTGACCCTCGCGGCTTCGGCTACTGCCGCGGGGACGACCGTGGCGCTAACCGACAACGGGACAGGAATCGCGCAGGAACAGTTGTCCCGCATCTTCATTCCCTTCTTCACGACCAAACCCGAAGGTACAGGGTTGGGATTGGCATTGGTACACCGGATCATCAGCGAGCATGGGGGCACGATAAATGTCTCTAGTAATGGCACGGGAACGACGTTTACTCTCGCATTTCCCCCTAGCATTTCTGCGGGAAATCGTGCCAATATAGCGGCACAACCAGAGTAGAATATCCGCAGTTAAGCCTCTATTAGCAATTAAGTGGACGCTTGCCTAGTGCGGCAGGAAAACTCTTAACGGGGACCACGATCCATGATGACCATGAAGTTGAAACGCTTTTTGATGATTGCGAGCGGCGCGGGAGTGCTGATGACGTCGGCGACGCTTTCGGCACAGACTCTTGCGGACGCAGCCCGAGCGGCGCAGAAGAACAAGCGCACCACCTCTGCCACTGAAAAGGTGTACACAAACGATAGTCTGGGGTTCCATCCGGGAAGCGGCGACACCAGCAAAGATGCCAAAAAATCTGACGACAAGGCGAGGGCTGATTCCAAGTCGGACAGAGATGATGAAAGCAGCAGCGCCGCCGATGACAAGAAGAAGGCAGCGGAAGAGCTGAAGACGAAGTACGAAAAACAAAAGTCCGAATTGACGCAACTGCAGCGAGAGCTCGATGTGATGGAACGTGAAAACCGTCTTCGGGGCGCCACATTTTACGCCGACGCAGGCAATCGGCTGCGTGACGAGAAGAAATATGCGGAAGACGATCGCAAATACCAATCAGATGTAGCAGCCAAGAAAAAGGCCATTGCAGACGGGAACGCCGCACTCGACAAGATGAAAGAAGAAGGACGCAAGACCGGCGTTCCGCTAAACTAGTTCGCCTGCTTTGACAATGCCTTCCGGAGACGCAAGCGCGGCCGGAAGGCTTCTTTTTTGCGCATTACGGATGAGTCATGGAAACAATCCTTCTGGTTGAAGACAAGGCGGAATTGCGGGAGATGCTGGTGCATGCCCTCACGCGCATGCAGTTCCTTCCCGTTCCGGCAGCGAACTTAGACGAGGCACTCCTTCAACTCCACAAACAACGATTCTCTGCCGTGCTCACTGACCTGAAACTTCCGGCGGGTTCAGGCCTGGATGTTTTGAAGGCTGCGCTGGATGATGATCCTACAGTTCCGGTGGTGATCATGACGGCTTACGGAACGATTCCCCAAGCTGTCTCGGCGATGCGCGAAGGCGCGTACGACTTCATTCAAAAACCGATTGACCTTGACCATCTGGAACAGATCTTGACCCGCGTGATCGAGCGACAACAGGTGCTGCGGGAGAACATCGTTTTAAAAGAAGAATACGCGCGAAGCTTTGGGTTTCCGCGGATTCTAGGTGAGCACCCCACAATACAAGCGGCAGCGCGGGAGATGCAACGCATCGCCGCCACCGACAGCACGGTGTTACTGCTAGGCGAGAGCGGAACCGGCAAAGAGCTGTTCGCGCGGGCGATACATCAGTTGAGCCCTCGAGCGAGCAAGACCATGGTGGCGATCAACTGCGCGGCCATTCCTGAGACACTGATTGAAAATGAGCTGTTTGGCCATGAGCGCGGCGCATTCACCGGCGCCGATTCACGCAGGCCCGGGAAATTCGAGCTCGCCCACGGGGGCACTATCTTTCTGGATGAAATCGGTGAATTGCCGCTGGCAGCGCAATCGAAGCTGCTTCGCGTGCTGGAAGAAAAGGTGGTGGAGCGGCTTGGCGGCACAGTTCCCTTCCGCACCGATGTCCGCGTGATCGCTGCTACAAATCGCGATCTGCAAGCTGCGGCGGCCACGAATGAGTTTCGCAGCGACCTGTTTTACCGGCTGAACGTCTTCCCTATCCGAATACCCGCGCTACGTGATCGCGGAGACGACATCGTGCTGATCGCCGAACATTTTCTTGATCGCTTTCGCCGCGAAAGGAAGAAACCTCGTTTGAAGTTTGCGAGCGATGCGATCTCCGCATTGCGATGCCACAGTTGGCCGGGTAATGTGCGTGAGTTGCAGAATGTGATCGAGCGCGCGTCGATACTGAACGACGGCGAACTTCATGCCGCTGACCTGGGACTGGCGGCCAATGTGCGAGCGGCATCTGCATCGGCAAGTACCGGGACGAGTACGCCGAATAGCGAGAGCTTAGACGGTTCACTGCAAGAAGTCTCCGCCAGGGCGGTGGAATCCGTCGAGCGCGCGAAAATCGAAGCCACGCTGCGCGAATGCAAGTGGAACAAGACAGTTGCGGCCGAGCGGCTGGGCGTCTCCTACAAAACATTGCTCAATAAGATCCATGCGTACGGATTGGATTGAGTGCGGCTGTCTACCACAATGAACTGAATTCATTGCTGCGTAATTGCAAAATTCCGGTTTTCGTAAGCCCAAACGGCACCAATGGTGTTGCCTGCTTTAGTAATTATTCCGCTCCAAAACCACGCTCCATAATGTAGGCTGTTTCACCTACTCACAGCATTGCACGGAAAGAGCTAATGTCCATCATTAAACGGGCCGCAACTTGGCTACGGATGAATCCTTTTCGCAGTTACATGGTCTCAATCGCTTTGGCATTGTTGCCGGTGAGCGTTTTCATTTTTGCTGCGCACAAGCTGTTATTGCGTCAGGTCACATCAACAGTGATTGCCCAAAGCACCCAACAAGGAGGATTGATCGGCGGAATATTGGTGAGACATTTAGACGAGTGCCGCATTGTTTTGGAGTCCTTCGCGACGCGCCCCTCGCTGCCGCAACAAATGGAAGAAAAGAAATTTGACGAGGTTACGAAGCACCTGGAGCAATTATCGAAACTGCAACCGGATTTCGAATCTGCGAGAGTATATGGCATAGATGGGTCTCTTCAGGCTGCCTATCCCGCAGTCCCCGAAGTCATCGGAAAGAATTACAGCTCGCAAGATTGGTACGCCGGAGTCACAAAAGACTGGAAGCCCTATTCCTCGGCGATTTACCGCAGCGACACAGGCTCCAATCCATGGGTAGTTGCGATCGCGGTCCCCATAAATAATCGCTCCGGACAGCACGCCGGAATCTTTGTTGCTACTCAGAGCCTGGAAAGTGTCACCAAAGATATTTATTCGTTAATGCCCACGAACACAACGTCGATCTCGTTTGTTGACCAAGGTGGGCACGTCTTTGGAAGACGCGATAAAAGCGTTGTTGTCCTGGAAACACCTCGAGAGATCAAGGACTTGATTTCGAAGAATCAAGCTGAAGCCTCAGGCGGCAAAGTCATTTCAATCGCAGGGGAGAAATTCCTAGTGGCATATTCCCCTATCCGCTCTGTTGGATGGGGCATCGTGCGTCAGTTGCCTATCGCAGCTCTACAAGAGTTGCTCTGGGCCTATGAAAAGAGCCTGGTTATATTGGCGTTGATCATTGGTCTTCTGGCGCTGGGAGGCAGCGCATTTGTAGCTTCACTGTACAAGCAGCTTCGCGACAGCGAAAACCACACGAGATTGATCGTCGATCGCGCCCATGACGCGTTCATCGCCACAGATGTCGACGGAGTGATCAGCGACTGGAACGCCCAAGCAGAGAGCACTTTTGGATGGACCAGCACCGAGATTGTCGGACAAAACATAGAAGAAAGCATTTTTCCACGGCATGCGCGAGAACTTTATCGAGAAGCGATTGACGGTTTCTTGAAAGCAAACAAAACCCGAGTGCCCAGCAAGCGATTTGAGACCGTCGCATTGCACAAAGATGGGCGCCCATTCCCTGTGGAGCTTTCGATCATTCCGATCCCGCATGGAAAAAGCCTCACATTCAATTGCTTCCTTCGTGACATCTCTGAGCGCAATCGGGCACACGACGCGATCTTAAAGCTCAACTTCCAGCTGGAGGCCGCGAACTCAGAATTGCAACTACGTAACCGGGAAGTGGAGCGCGCCACTCAATTGAAGAGCCAATTTCTGGCGAGCATGAGTCATGAACTGCGCACTCCGTTGAATGCTATCGTGGGCTTCTCTGATCTGCTCTCAGAGCGGATAGCCGGTGATTTGAATGAGAAGCAATCGCGTTTTGTGGGGCACATCAAGACCGGGTCAGCTCACCTCTTGCAATTGATCAATGACATACTCGATCTATCCAAGATCGAATCTGGACAGATGGAACTACAGCTTGAGGACTTCTATATCGGCGATGTGCTGCCCGAAGTGCTCTCGACCATCCGACCTTTGGCAATGGCCAAAAGGATCGAGGTAACACAAAGCATCGAAAGCGTTCTGACGGCGAGTGCGGACCGCGTCCGTTTCAAGCAGATCCTGTACAACTTGCTCAGCAACGGGATCAAGTTCACTCCAGAGGGCGGCAAGATTCGAATAGAGGGCTGGTCTGACGGCGACTTTTCCAGGATCGTAGTGTCGGACACGGGCATTGGAATCCGCCGCGAAGATCAGGAACTTATTTTTGAGGAGTTTCGCCAGGCGAGTGAAACAACACGAGGGGTAAAGGAAGGTACGGGATTGGGGCTGGCGATCACGAGGCGTTTGGTGCAACAGCATGGAGGCCGGCTGTGGGTTGTAAGCGAACATGGTAACGGAAGTCAGTTCAGCTTTACCATGCCCAAATCCGTTATGCATCCAGGCGATCCCGTTGTCTCTGCAACACGACACGTTGCCGGCAATCCAGCAAAGCCTCAAATCATGGTAGTGGACGACGACCCGGTTGCCCGTGAGCTACTCTGCAGTTATCTGGAGGGCGAGGGCTACACCGTAGTCACAGCCAACAGCGGACAAGAGGCCTTGGACAGCGCGCGAGTTCTCAAGCCGGATGCAATCACCTTGGATATTCTTATGCCGAATGGCAGCGGCTTTGGAACGCTCTATGATCTACGCAACACACCGGAGACTGCCACAATCCCGGTTGTGATTGTTTCCGTCATAGACCAAAGAAACCTTGGTATTGCGTTGGGCGCGGCCGACTACCTAGTCAAGCCTGTTGACAAATCACTACTGCTGGCGACTATCAGCCGGCACGTTCAAGTGCAGTCGGGCGGCTGCAGCGACGTTCTGGTCGTCGATGACGATCAGCAGACACGAGATCTCCTGAGCCAGTGTCTGCAAAATGCGGGCTATATTCCCCATGTGGCAGAGAACGGCAAAGCTGCATTGCAATTGTTAAGCGAAACTAAGCCATGCGCGATCCTGCTCGACCTGTTGATGCCTGAAATGGACGGCTTTGAGCTTCTTCGCGAGCTTAGGCGAAATGAGGCCCTCATCGGAGTACCGGTCTTCGTTATCACGTCCAAAGATTTGAGTGCCCAGGAAATTGCCTTGCTGAACAAGGAGGCAGGCGCTGTATTCCGAAAAGAAGGCCCCTGGAAAGAAGACCTGCTCCGACAGATACGAAAGGTTTTGAAGAACTCAAGCGCCGCGAGGTCAGCGAGTAACACATGAAAACTATTCTTATTGCCGAAGACTATTCTGCCAATCGAGAATTGATCCGCGAAATGCTGGAGTCTGGTGGATACCACGTAATACAAGCATCAGACGGCCAGGAAGCCTTTGAGAAGATCATTGAACTTCGGCCCGATCTTGTGCTCGCCGACATTCAAATGCCAGTTTTAGATGGGTACGGATTAGTGCATAAGATCCGCGCTGACTCATCGCTGTGCAACCTCAAAGTGGTTGCACTCACGGCTTATGCCATGGATGGCGACCGGGAAAAGGTGCTTGGCGCCGGCTTCGACGGCTACATAACCAAGCCGCTGGATATGAAAACCCTGTTCCGTGAAGTCGAGAAATACCTAGCGACTCCTCTTGAGAAGAAGGCAGGAACATAGGTGTGGTGACCCCGGGAAGAGTCGAACTTCCGACCAACAGTTTAGGAAACTGCTGCTCTATCCATCTGAGCTACGGGGCCACGCTGCAACGCGACTGCTTTCATCAGTTTACAACAGCGCCCCTGCCGCGAATCCAGCCTATCGATGCGGCGGCAGGTATTTCTTCTTTATCTTTGCGACGATCACGTAATTGGGATCGACCATCTCGTTGAGGTGCACCTCGCCCACTTCTGAGAGCAGTTCGTAGGCGTCCATCTCCGAGATTGCATAGTCCTTGTGCATCCAGCCAACCAGTTCGGTGTAGGCGATACGGAGTGCGTCGTCTAGCGGGCGGTAGGCGCCCACCGTCATGATGTATTCCTCGTTTTCGAAGCGGGGCCAGCCGATCTTCTGTCCTTTGATCAGGTGCACCTGAACACGCACTCGCATAGGAACCTCGATAGCCGTACCGCCAATCTCACCATCACCCATGGCGGCGTGGCCGTCGCCCACAAAAAGCAGCGCACCCGGGGAGTTCACGGGAAAGTAGACGGTGTTCCCTGCACTGGCCTCCGGTGAATCCATGTTGCCGCCGAATTCGGCGGGGACGATGGAGCTTCGCGCCTCTCCCCCTGCGGGCGCTACGCCGATGCAGCCGAGAAAAGGATGAAGAGGAACCTTCACCGAGAATTTGGAGTCGAGCGCCTTGAAGGTGGCCGTGTTCGTCGTTTGATCGATGGGGTAGAACCAGATCTTTTCGCCGATCGGCGCATTGATCATGGGAGTGTAGTTGGTGCTGTTGATCGCGCCGAATCCTTGCGCAATAGTGCCGACTCCCTGCTTGCTGTCCACCTGCAGATCAAGGATTTTCACGGCGAGGGTATCGCCGGGTTCTGCGCCGTCGACAAAAAACGGACCTGTCAGAGGATTGTCGCCCTTGGCCATGCTGAGGGTATCGCCCGGTTTCTGCAGAACGTTTCCGAAACAATCGACGGTATTGGTCTCAAGAACATCGTCGGACTTCAGGTGCAACACTGGCTCGGAGGTCGCGAACAGATATTTCAGCTTTTTCTCGTCCAGTTTGTAGTGAACCACATTAGGGCTTGTGCTCTGGGCCACGCAGATACACGACAAGAACAAAACAGCAAAGGTGAAAGCAATTTTTCTCATGGGCGGGCAGTCTAGCATCGCGCAGTGATTGCGACAATGAGCAACGCCAGAGTTCTGAAAACGCCAGATGCAGAGTTGCTGATGCGCAAATCTGCAAATCTAGAGTTGAATCGACAATGGGACAAACAGGCACCTCTGGCCTGCATCTCCAAAGTAGGGACTCAGAATTTCGCTCAACTCGGGTGTGAGCCCGTGGGGAACGCAGCCGAACCGGAACATGGTGACGCCGACCAGCAATCAAGGAAAAGGGAAAGTCATCGTGGTCGAGAGTGGGGGCAGAGTTTTACTGGCAGCATGCTTTCGGTTTACGGTCGCGATAGCGGCTTGCATCGCGCTAAGTGTCGGCGCCGGAGCACAAACCACACCCACGCAACAACCCAGCCAAACGCCCAAGACGGCTCCGCAGACCGCCCAAGTCTTACCCAGCTATGAGGGGCAAAGAGTTTCGTCAGTAGAGATCGCCGGTCAACCCAATGTCCGTACGGCAGATCTGCTGCCTTACCTTGCACAAAAAAAGGGGGAGCCGTTTTCGCAAACGAAGGTGGACCAGTCTATTGCCGCATTGAAGCGGACGGGGAAATTCCACGACGTCCAGCTCGAAGTATGGCCGGATCCGGACGGAGTGCGCGTTCTGTTCGTTCTGCAACCGGCAATATATTTCGGGATCTTTGATTTTCCGGGGGCGAGTAACTCGCTTTCCTACTCCAGGCTGTTGCAGGTGACCAACTACCCTCCGCGCGGCGAATACAACGAATTAGACGTGGAACGCGCGCAGCAAGGATTGGAAACATTCCTCAAGCGAGCTGGGTATTTCCTGTCACAAGTGAAACCGCAGGTGCAGAACGACGAGAAGCACGGGCTGGCAAACGTCATGTTCAACATCAACATGAATCAGCGGGCGAAGTTCGGAAACGTAAATATCACCGGCGCGCCAGCAGACCAATCTGAGCACTTGAAGAAATCTTTGCAGTCGTTCAGGGCGCGGCTGCGAGGCGCTGCAATCCGGCCTAATAAGACCTACAAATTCAAGACACTCCAGAATGCTACGCAATACCTTCAAAATCTGCTGGCAAAACAGGACTATCTGGATGCACAGGTCCAGCTTCAGGGGGCAAAGTATGACCGGGAGTCGAACCTGGCGGAGGTCACCTTCAATGTCCAACCCGGCCCACTCATACACGTGGAGGTTGAAGGTGCGCACCTATGGAGCTGGACCCGCAAGAAGTTGTTGCCCGTTTACCAGCAGCTAGGTGTGAATCCGGAGGTTATTCAGGAGGGCCAGCAAAACCTGGTCTCACATTTCCAGTCGAAGGGTTATTTCGACGTCAAGGTTGACAGCAAAGAGCTCAAACATTCTCCCGCCGAAACGATCCTGTACCAAATCACCAAGGGCCCGCGGCACCGCGTAGCGGAGGTCTCCATTGTCGGCAATCAACATATGCCGGAGAAGGAGCTGCTTAGTCATGCCACGCTAAAAAAAGCTCACTTCTTTACGCACGGCAAATTCAGCGACCGCGACTTGAGAAAAAGTATCACCAACCTGAAAGGTGTTTACCAAGCAGCCGGATTCAGCGACGTAAAAATAACACCTCAAGTCACTACCCGGGGAGAAAACATCGTTGTCACCCTACGAGTGGAGGAAGGCGAGCAGGACATTGTTCAGGCGCTGAGGCTCGAGGGCAATAGTCTGCCGGAGTCGGAGGTCGCGCCCAAAGGGCTCAACCTTGCGCCAGGGAAACCGTACTCACAGAAGCTTGCGGACAACGACCGCAACCAGATCATTGCGCGCTATCTGGAACTGGGATACCTGACGGCAAACTTCCGGCAAACTGCCGAGAAGGTGCCAAACCAGCCGCATCGGCTCGAAGTGGTTTACAAGATCAACGAAGGCCCCCAAGTACATACGGCGTCAATCGTAACCTTAGGGCGCAGATACACGCAGCCAAGGTTGATTCAGATGGACACGGCTTCCATTCAGCCCGGACGTCCGCTCAAAGAAAATGATTTGCTCTCTTCAGAAACCCTTCTGTACACGCGGAATATATTCGATTGGGCCCAGGTGGACCCGCGTCGGCAGATCACTACTCAGACTGAAGAAGATGTGGTTGTAAAAGTCCACGAATCTAACAAAAACTCGATCACATATGGCTTCGGGTTTGAAGTGATCAATCGCGGTGGCAACATTCCCGGCGGCACCATTGCGGTGCCGGGGCTGCCGCCAATCGGCTTGCCGTCCAATTTCGTTACCAGCGAACAGACATTTTGGGGGCCGCGCGGAAGTTTTGAATACACCCGTAGCAACCTCCGCGGCAAAGCGGAATCGATCACGTTGTCTGCATTGGCTGCTCGCCTGGAACAGCGTGGAGCTGTGACGTACACCGATCCTCTCTTCCGGTGGTCAAAGTGGAGTTCGAATGTATCGCTCTCAGGCGAGCACAACAGCGAGAATCCAATCTTCATTTCGAATCAGGGGCGGGTTGGATTTCAGTTCCAGCGTACGCTGGACCCGGCCAAGACTCAGAACGTCTTTTTACGTTACAGCTTCAGCGAGACTGGGGTGTCCCAGCTGTTAATCCCAGAGTTGATTCCCCCAGAAGACCAGCATGTTCGCTTGTCGCGGCTCTCCAGCACATTTACCCGCGACACTCGTGACATGCCTCTGGATGCGCATAAGGGCATTTACGAAAGTTTCGAATTCGCTTTCAATCCAATATGGATGGGCTCCAGCGACAGCTTCACGAAGCTCCTCGCGCAAACGGCGTACTACAAGAAAATTCCTGCTGACATCATCTGGGCCAACAGCCTCCGCATTGGTCTTGAACAAGCTATTGGCAGTAGTCACGTCCCTATCAGTGAAAAGTTTTTTTCCGGTGGTGGCAGCACACTGCGCGGATTTCCGCTGAATGGCGCAGGCCCCCAGCAGAGTGTTCAAGCTTGTGGCAATCCTTCTGATCTATCCACCTGTTCGCTGATTCGTGTGCCGGTCGGCGGGATTCAGTTGTTGATCATCAATTCCGAATTCCGTATCCCCGTGCCTGTGAAGAAAGGGCTGGGCGTGGCTGCCTTCTACGATGGTGGCAATGTCTTTCAGCATATAGGGTTCCACGGCAGTTATAGCAACACCATTGGCCTGGGACTTCGGTATGCGACGCCGGTGGGACCGGTGCGGATCGACGTTGGGCACAACCTGAATCCGATCCCCGGTATCAATTCAACACAACTATTCATCACCTTAGGACAAGCATTTTGAGCTTGCTACCCACTCCGCCACTACCCCCTTCGGATGAACACCAACGTTCGCGACGCTCGAGAGCGAGACGAATCATCGGTTGGATCACGGCGACGCTGCTCGCAATCGTCATCATTCTTGTCGTAGCCGCTGTTGTCGTGTTGCGAAGCAATCGATTTCACGACTACATCCTGCACATGGCACAACAGAAGGCGAGCGAAGCCCTGGAGTCGCAAGTACAAGTCCAGAATTTCGCGCTGCACCTTTCCAACCTGAGCCTGGATATTTACGGAATCACTGTGCATGGCGCGAATCCCTATGCTGACCCTCCATTGTTTCAGGTGGATCAAGTCGAGTTGGGAGTGCGCATCGTCTCCGTCCTGCATAGAAAGTGGTACTTGGACGATGTAAAGGTGGTCCATCCAGTGGTGCGTGTCTTTGCCGACAAGCAAGGCAATGACAATCTTCCAAAGACAAAGAGCAATGGCGGGAGCCGCACCAGCGTCTTCGATCTCGCGGTGCGGCATGTGCTGCTCAGTCGCGGGGAGATCTACTACAGCAACCAAAAGAGCGTGTTGAATGCCGATCTGCACGATCTCGCAGTTCAATCGTCATTCGACACAGGGCAGCGCCGCTATTCGGGCAACTTGGCCTATCACAACGGCGTGTTGCAATTCAGCAACTTCAATCCAATGCCGCATGATTTGGACGCTCCATTCGACGCGACTCCCACTACTTTCCTGCTGAAGAATGCCGTGCTGACCAGCGGGCCATCAAAGTTCATGCTCAATGCGAGGCTGGATGATTACGTCAATCCGCGGGTGGAAGCGAATTATGACGCAGTGGTGGACGCGGGAGAGTTTCGCCGGATCATGAAAAACCCCACGTTGCCGGTCGGAGTCGTTCGCGCTGTTGGGGCGATGCGTTATCAGAGCGAACCCAACCGGGAGATGCTCGATTCACTGTCACTGGATGGAACCCTGAGCAGCCGGGCATTGCAAGTCCAAATGCCAAGTTTTCACGGCACAATTTCGCAGATCGGCGCGCGTTACTCGCTGGCCAATCGAAACATCGACGTACGCGATATGCGTGCGCGGCTTCTTGGCGGTGACTTCAGAGGAAGCATGGCGATGCGCGATATCACCGGCTCATCGCGATCACAATTGCATGCCGAGGTACGTGGTCTTTCCCTCCCTGAGTTAAAGACCTTAATGCCATCTGCTTCATTGAAACAGGTGGCGCTGGGCGGCAGTATCAGCGCGGTCGCCGACGCAACCTGGGGAAAGACCTTCGATGATCTTGCAGCACACACCGATGCCACGATTCAGGCCAGTGTCGCACCAGCGAAACCTTCATCTGCCAGCGCAAAGCCGGTCCCGCTAAATGGGTTGGTGCATGCGAACTATGCGGCGAGGACGAAGGAGCTTGCGCTCGCAAGTAGCTACCTGCGCACACCGCAAACGTCGCTAACGATGAACGGTACGGTCAGCGATCGGTCGAGCTTGCAGGTGCGTTTACAGGCTAACGATCTGCATGAGTTGGAAACTCTCGCCGACATCTTCCGCACACCCGAACCGGGGCCGAAACCACAGCCGCTTGGTATTTACGGTACCGCGACATTTTCAGGCGCGATTCGAGGGACGACTGCTGCGCCTCAGATCACGGGTCAGTTAATGGCGGCGAACTTGCGCGTGAGAGGCAGTGCTGTTCGATCCCTTCGCACGAGCATAGATGCGAGCCCCTCGACGATCAAATTGCAGAACGGCGAAATTCAACCTGCTAAGCGCGGGCACGTTAACTTCAGCGTGAATGCGGGATTGCAAAAGTGGTCGTTCACGGAAACGGACCCCATTGACGTCGTGCTGAATGCTTCGCAGCTTGACGTCACCGATCTCGTTATAGCGGCGGGATCGCAGACACCTGTCTCCGGCATACTGTCTGCGAACGTCGCGGTTCGCGGCTCGGAATTGAACCCCGTAGGACATGGAACGATAAGTCTCACCGAAGCAAAGGTCTCGAACGAACCGATACAGTCACTCAGCCTGGATTTCCAGGGGACGGGCAATGAAATCCAGGGCAAGCTGGCATTGCACATTCCCGCCGGCACTGCGCAAGGCGCGTTTACATATCTTCCTAAGCAACAGGGTTATGATGCCCGGCTCAATGCCACTGGAATCCGGCTGGACAAAGTGCAAACGCTGAAGGCACGGAATATACAACTTGAGGGTGTCCTAAATTTATCGGCGAGTGGACGTGGAACTGTTAAGGATCCCCAACTCACGGCGAAGCTGGAAATCCCAAAATTGCAAGTTCAGGAGCAGACGATCAGCGCGATAACGCTGCAAACGGACGTCGCCAATCACTTGGCAAAGATTGCTCTGGACTCGCAGGCAATCAACACTTCCCTGCACGGGCGTGGCACGGTCCAGCTCACTGGCGATTACTACACGAATGCGACGCTGGACTCGCAAATCATTCCGCTTCAGCCTCTTGTGGCCATCTACGCGCCGTCGCAAGCCGCTAACCTGACCGGGCAAACTGAGATCCACGGAACTCTGCGCGGGCCTCTGAAAAACAAAGCTCAGCTAGAGGCCCACGTCACGATTCCCACGCTTCAGGTGAATTACAAGAAAACGGCGCAGATCGGTGCGGCCAGCCCGATCCATTTCGATTACGCAAACGGCGTTCTTAATCTACAGCGCGCGACGATTCGCGGTACGGAAACGGACCTTCAGATCCAGGGCACGATACCCAGCAACAGAGCGGCACCAGCGTCGTTGCTGCTGGTGGGCACAGTCAATCTGC
Organism: Acidobacteriaceae bacterium; assembly: GCA_025462925.1. Taxonomy (GTDB): domain Bacteria; phylum Acidobacteriota; class Terriglobia; order Terriglobales; family Acidobacteriaceae; genus JAICLA01. The sequence goes on along the minus strand of JAOAPL010000300.1, from coordinate 23,453 downwards.
AGTTGGCGCAATTGTTTGATCCGGACATCACCAGTTCCGGGCAGATGCGGTTCAACATAAATTCTTACGGAGCTACGACCGATCCTAACGTCCAAGGGAAGATCGAGCTGGTAAATACGACTTTCAAGACTGTTGACATGCCGATCGGTTTGCAGAACGGAAATGGAGTTCTGACCTTAACCAAGGACCGGCTGGAGGTCACGCAGTTCCACGGGACTGTCGGCGGCGGGGCAGTGACTGCAAGCGGCAGTGTGGCCTATCGGCCATCGCTGCGATTCAATGTTGGACTGGAGGGGAAAACCATTCGTATGCTGTACCCGGAAGGCGTTCGCGAGGCGCTGGACATAAGGCTCTCTTTGACGGGTTCCACTGATGCAGCACAATTGAGCGGACAGGTGAATATTGCGCAGCTGTCATTCACGCCGGACTTCGATCTGGGAAGTTTCATCGGCCAATTCTCCAGCGGCACCGCGCCTGCACCAGCGCAGGGCTTTACTCAAAACCTGCAATTGAATGTCGCGGTGCAATCCACCAGCGGCGTTAATCTGGTAAGCCGAACCCTTAGCCTTCAGGCAGCCGCCAATTTGCAAGTCCGCGGCACGGCGGCTCAACCGGTTATTCTTGGCCGCGTCAATTTGACCAGCGGCGACTTGCTCTTCATGGGCAATCGCTATGTCTTGGAGGGTGGCACGATCGACTTCGTGAATCGAGCGCAAACCCAGCCGGTTGTGAATGTCTCCGTCAACACCAACATCCAGCAATACAACATCCACCTGCGACTCGAGGGACCGGTGGATCATCTGCATACGAATTACGCATCCGACCCTGCGCTGCCGCCTTCTGACATCATCAACCTGTTGGCCTTCGGACAAACTACGGAAGCGTCTGCTGCAAATCCAGCGCCCGGAAATCTCGGAGCCGAGTCGCTGGTCGCGTCTGCAGTGAGCAATCAGATCACCAGCCGCCTGGAGAAAATAGCCGGAATTTCACACCTGTCGATAAGCCCAACACTCGGTAGCACTACCGGCCATGAGGGGTACGCTAACATATCGGTTCAGGAACGGGTTACCGGCAACTTGTTTGTCACTTTCTCCACTGATACAACAGCTACCCAGACGCAAGTGATCGAGGTGCAATACAAGCTGTCGCCCCGAGTCTCCGTCACCACCACGCGCAACCAGAACGGCGGGTTTGCATTTCAAACGCTTATTCGCAAGACCTGGTAACGACGTTTATTCGCTGCTGCGCTCGCCTTGGGCCGGACCTCCCGGCACGGCTACGTTGATCTCGGTAAGATTTGCCTGTCGCAGTTGTGCATTGACCTGCGGCAATTCTTGAGTGAGGACCTTCTGCCATTCTGCAAGCGTGGATTGTAGGGTTTTTGTATTCTCTTCCAACGCTTGGAGCTGATCGGGAGTGGGCGCGGCTGCGGCGCTCTGCACGGCAGAGTTGATCTGTCCGAACGCCGTACCTAGATGACGAAGACTGGTCTGGTCAGTATCGACAGTTTCTACCGGACCACCGAATGCATCTGTTCCCCGCCCTGCGACGTCACTCACGCGCTGGCTGAACTGTTCCAAGGCGGTGGTGGTGAGAGCGCCTGGCTTAGATTTTGCTTGCAGATCTTTTATTTGTTTTGTCACCGATGCTGCCTGGGCGGAGGCACGAGAGACTTGCGCCTGCGCGGCAGCAGCTTTTTGCGATGCAGCCAGTTGGAGCTGCAAGTCTTCTGTGCTGACCTTCAAGCGTGGATCCAGTTCGACAGAAAACGGTTGAGTGTACGTCTTTCCGTTCACCGTCAGACGCGCGGTATATTGCCCGGGTACAGCCCAAGGGCCTGAATTTCCTCGACGCCCGCCGCCCCTGGTTCCGCCCGGTGAACTGGCACCATGGTGAACATCCCAGATGAAGCGGTGCATGCCGGCTTTGCCAGAGAGTATTTGCGCCGGTCGGACCCAATACATGGGGATGTCCAGAGTTTTCTCGTCGACCACAGGCGGCTTTTCGCTGCTGGAGTATTTACGGACCAGCCCACCGGCGCTGTCTAATATCTCCAAGGTGATTGGACTGGAGGCTGCGTCTTTCAAGTAGTAGTCGATGATGGAGCCGGAAGGCGGATTTTCCCCCTTCGGAATCTCCGGAGGATATGGCGTGCCTTGATCAGAGCCGGGGCGAATGCGCAGCGCGGTCTGTGGGGTGAAGAGATGCGCATCTTCTGACGCGACTTTGGAATTCACTTCGCGCAATGGACCGATGTCATCGAGAACCCAGAATGCACGACCGTGAGTGGCAACGACCAAGTCATCTTTGCGAACGGAGATGTCGCGAATAGAGGCGAGGGGCAGGTTGAGTTGCAACGGCTGCCAATCGTCGCCGTCGTTGAAGCTGACATAAAGACCGAGCTCGGTCCCGGCGTAGAGCAGTCCACGCCGTTCTTTGTCTTCGCGGACGACATTGACGTAAGCGCCTTCGGGAATCCCCTTGCTGATAAGTTGCCAGCTCTTGCCGCCATCGTGCGTACGATAAATGTAAGGGCGCAAGTCCTCGAGACGATGGCGATCGACGGCGGCATAGGCCGATTGCTTGTCTTGCTTGGAGGCCTCGATAGTTCCCACTTTGCTCCAAGGCGTCAACTTTTCCGGCGTTACGTTCTGCCAGTGCTTGCCATCGTCGTGCGTGACTTGAATAAGGCCGTCATCGGTACCAACCCAGATCAGAGCGGCGTCGAGAGGCGAGGGGGCAATCGAATAAATCACGCCTTTGCGCGGACTGGCGAGGCCGTATTTCGCTGTGATGGCGTCAAGGTTCGCGGGAACGCCGGGATCTTCCCGGGTAAGGTCGGGGCTAATCACGTCCCAATGCTTCCCGGCATCGATGGTGCGGAAGAGCATCTGATGGGCGAAATAAAGTTTGCTGGTGTCAGCGGACGAGATTGCGAGCGGTAGTGTCCAGATGGTGCGGAACGAACCGGCACGTCCGGTAGTGGGCGAGATGTTCTGGCTTTGTGCGGTGGTGAAATCGTAACTAGTGACTGTGCCTCCGTAAACGACGTTCGGATCTGCGGGATTTGTGGCGATCATTCCGCTCTCTCCGCCGACTTCGACGGGATGCCAATCGCGTTCTGAGATCGAAGCAGAATTGCTACGGCTGGGCACGGCCATGGCGCCGCTATCCTGCTGCGCTCCGTAGATCCAGTAAGGAAATCGATTGTCGGTGGCCACGTGATAGAACTGCCCGGTGGGCTGGTTGTACCAGGAGCTCCAGGTCTTGCCGCCGTTCAAGGTCACGATCGTGCCCTGGTCGCTGGAGACGATCATGCGTGCCGAGTCGTCGGGCGAGATCCAGACGCTGTGATAGTCGTCGCCGCCCGGAGCGCCTTTGAACGCGGCGAAACTCTTGCCGCCATCTGTGGACTTGTAAACCGAAGTGTTGGAGACATAGAGCACATCTGCATTCTTGGGATCCGCGGTGATCCCGCCGAAGTACCAACCGCGACCCCAGATGCGTTGCTCGTTGTTAGTGCGAGTGAAGGTTTTTCCGGCGTCGTCCGAACGATAGAGTCCACCTTCCTTGGCATCCACGATCAAATAAATGCGATTGTGGTCATTGGGCGAGATTGCAATGCCGATCCGTCCCAAGCCTTCTTCTGGCAGTCCACTTTTCAATTGTTGCCAAGTGACGCCCGAATCAGTGGATTTATATAGACCACTGCCCGGCCCGTTTGAGGCGGGATAGACATTCCACGGCGGACGTCGAGTCTGCCAAAGGGATGCATAAATCACTTTGGGATCGTTGGGATCAAAGGCGAGGTCGATGGCGCCCGTGGAATCGTCTTTGAAAAGAACTCGTTTCCAGTTCTTGCCGCCATCCGTGGTATGGAAAACTCCGCGCTCAGCGTTCACGCCGTAAGCGTGTCCAAGTGCGGCGACAAAGACCTCATCAGGATTCTTCGGATTGATGATGACGCGGCCTATCTGTCGGCTGTCGCGCAAGCCTATGTTGCTCCAGGTTTGACCGGCATCGGTGGATTTATAGACTCCGTTTCCGTAGGTGATGTCGTCGCGCATGTCTGCCTCGCCACTGCCGACATAGATCACGTTCGGGTCTGACGGTGCAACTTCAACCGCGCCAATCGACGCTACGGGTTGACTGTCAAAGATAGGAGACCATGTTGTGCCCGCATCGGTGGACTTCCACACCCCCCCGCCCACCGCGCCAAAATAAAAAGTGCTTGAGTTGCCCGGGACACCGACTGCGCTAAGCGAGCGTCCGCCGCGGAAAGGACCGACGAGTCGCCATTTCATGTCAGAAAAAAGCGCAGGATCAATTTGCTGGGCAAGCGATAGCGGGACGAGCGTGGAACTGAGTATGAAAAAAGACACTGCCAGAAAAAATCTTTTCACAATCGACACGGGCGATTCTCCATTTTGATTCGAGAAATGAGGATACACCGGAAGAAGCAGTTACTGCACAAACGAAAAAGGGCGCAGGAGCGCCCTTCCTCAATTTTTTTCGACACTATCGATTGTTTTGCCGATGGTGCTTGCGAGTCGCTTTTTTGTGCGCATTGTGGCGCCTCTAATGCGGATGCTCTGCACGACAACCGACCAATCTTCGCATCCACCTCCTGGCTAGTAGTTGAACGAGCAAACGGCTCAAGCCTGCGTTTCAGGAACGCTGGCCCTAGCGGGAACGACTCCGCGTTCCGTGAACCATCGAGACGCGAACTTCATCAAGAACGCATTCAATAAGATTGAAACCAGAGATGCAGTCAATGTGGCGTTGTAAACCGCGTCAGAGACGAGCCGCGAGTTTCGTGCCACTTGCAGCAGTACAAACGAGAACTCGCCGATCTGGGTGAGACCTACTGCCACCCTCAGTGCTGTCCCGAATGGGAACCTGAACAGCCAGACTATTGCGGTCCATATCAAGAACTTTCCCGCGACAATCAAAAAGACGATTATTCCGAGCAGCAAAGGGTCGGAGAGCAGCACCCGCGGATTGATTAATGCACCTACGGTTACGAAGAACAGGGCGACGAAGACATCGCGCAATGGCAGCAATTGTGAAAGAGTTTGATGCGCAACGTCAGAGCCGCTAACGATCATCCCCGCGAGAAAGGCGCCCAGAGCCAGGGATAGACCCACGGCCTGCGTTAAAGCGGCGGTGGCGAAACCGAGCGCCACTGCGACAAGCACGAAAAGTTCCTGGCTCCCCGTGCGCGCTACGCGAGCCATAAGTGGAGGCACCAGCTTCGTCGCGAGAAACAGCACTGGTGCCAGAATCAATGCAGCCTTGCCTAGCAACATTCCTAAGCTTAGAAAGCGCTCTCCGGTAAGCACGCTGAACGCAGGCAGAAGGATGGTCAGGACAACGACGGCGACATCTTCGACCAACGTTATCCCAATCATTATTTTGCCGTGCTCAGTTTTCAATTCGCCGCGGTCCATGAGCAATCGGGATAACACCATGGTGCTGGCAACGCTGATGATGGCGCCAACGGTTGCGCCCTGCGCCATACTCGAGCCGAGAAGTGGCGCAGCGAGAATCCCCATTACTATGCAAAGCAAGATGCCTACTGGTCCGCCCAGAACCGCAACCCACTTCACAGTGAAGAGATCGCGCAAAGAGAACTCAATCCCTATCGAATACATCAGCAGTATTACGCCGAATTCCGCGATTACTTCTAAAGCATGAACGTCGGAAACAGTGGGGCCGGGAGTGAATGGGCCAATCAGAATTCCGGCGACCACATAACCGAGGATGGTCGGCTGACGTAGCATCCGGGCCACGACCCCGCCCAGCACCGCAGCGGTAAATACGTATGCCAGGTCGCGGTAGAAGATTTGGACTTCTGCCATAAGGGTTTCCTGAGGTAAATCATAAGCTAGGAACCGTCCGCAACGGCGGGGCCCAAATAGTGGGCGGCAAGGGCTGCCAGCGTTGCCATCCAACTCCTGAACCTAGAGGAGTTGAAAAATGGCAGAAAATCCTAGTCCCAAGCACGGTAGTTCCCCGAAGACATTTCCCGATCGCGATAAGAAGAGACCTCCTGAAGATCACGGCAGCGAGAGCCAGGCGGATGGCACGGCTGGCGACGCGCCGAGGGGCGAGACTCGATCAGACGCTCATCACAACCAGCCCAGCGGAGTTGGCCCGACAGGACAACATCCCGCGACTGCCGGCCCTGGCGGTAAGTCCCCGAGAGTGAGGAGTGAGACTCCAGAAAACCGCACGGGACAGATCAATCCGTCCGCGCCGACTGATTCCACCGAAAGCGCGAGCGGCGAATGGGAGCACGTCGAAAAAGAGCTGCCGCCGAATCCAACGATGGACAGCGCCGGCGAAGTAGGAGAACCGAGCGGACGCGGAACGCTGGATGTGGATCCGGAGGTGTTTGAGGAGGTAGAAAAGAAGAAACCGGATGAGGCGGCGTAGCGCGAAATTCGTGTTCGAAACCGAAAATTGTGCTGTTGCTAAACGCAAGATCCTTCGCGCCAGAAAGAAGGCGCTCTGGATGATATCTCAACTAGGGTGCTCTGGATGACAATCTAGCTCAGGATGACAACTCTAAAGACGGCGCTCAGGATGACAAATAAAAAAAGGCCCCTCGATGGAGGGGCCAGTGATTCAGGAGAGGAGAGAGATGAGCTGCGTTGCTATTTTGAAATCAGAGCATCTGCGAAACGAGTTCGCGGATCAAAATGCGCGCCTGAAAAACCGCATTGTGTGATTCTTCTTCCGTGATCCCCAACATGCGGGCGACGCGCGGATGATCATAACTTTCCACATCATGCAGCAGGAAAGCCATTCGCTCGGTGGCCGGCAATGCAATGACGGCACGTTCCAGATGGACGCGTTTGGTGTTGCCGAATACTCGCGTTGAAGCGGTAATGGGAGTGTTCAGAGTAGGCGTCCCGATGGGCATCAGTTCGCGCAATGCGGCGATCAGATTGGCATCGAGACTTGCGATGAACGCCTCCGGAGAAGCGGCATTGCGGCTAAAGGTTCGGGTGAACACCGTGGAAGAGATATCTTCCGCGGTGAGTTCGTTGTCGGTCATCCAAAAAGCGATGGAGTAGATCTTGTGGCGGTTCTCTTCGAATAGTGCCTTGTATGTATCCAGGGGTAGAGTGCTGGAAGCTGTGGCATGCGTTGCGAAACCGTTTAAAACTGCCTGCTGTACGCTTGATGACATAGTCTTCGTCCTTTGGGTCCGGATCTGCTTGCGCTGGGCTAAACCTGACGCCCGGCAGGCCAAATAAGAGCAAGACGGTTGCCTAAGCGAGGTCGGAAAGGCCAGACGAAACTGTGGATTTCTCTCAAGTGGCTAAGCTTGAACAGGTTAGAGAGGAAGGCGATTATTTAGGGTGTGCGTCTCAAGAGCCAAAAGAACAAACCTTAGCCTACGAACTAAGGGCAGAGTGGGCATCCCAGTGCCAATGTGTAGGCGTTGTTCTACTCACAATTGGAGTACAAAGGTAAATTTTACAGGTAAAGATTGCAGGAAAGGCGGCTATCGGCTCTCGGCTCAGCGAACCAATCCCACCCTGTCGCTCAATTGAGCGACAAAGGGTGGGGCAGCTCCGTGGCTGTTACTCACCAGATAAGTACGCGGTCTGGCGGAGCAAGGTACAGCTTCTCTCCCGGTTTGACGTCGAAGGCTGGATACCAGGCGTCCACGTTGCGAACTGTGGCGACACGGTATCGGGAGGGCGAATGAGAATCGGTCGCTACCTGCTGGCGAAGCGAGGCGTCCCTCGACTTGGAAGCTTCGACCTGGGCGAAGGCGAGGAAGAATTGCTGGTCGGCGGTGAAGCCGTCTTGAGCGGGCGCAGGTTTGCCGCTCAGTGAGGCCTTGAAGCCGTCATATGCAGCAGCGAGGCCAGCAACGTCGGCGATATTCTCTGCGAGTGTCTGGTTTCCATTCAAGGAGAGATCCGGGAACGGCTTGTAGGTGTCATATTGCGCTGCCAGCTTCGCGGTCGCCTGTTTGAAATGTTCGAAATCGGCGGGCTTCCACCAGTCGCGAACGCGTCCTTTCGAATCGAATGCACTGCCTTCTGAGTCGAACGTGTGACTGATTTCGTGTCCGATAACAGAGCCGATGCCGCCATAGTTTGCAGCGGCCGGGGCTTCAGAATCGAAGAATGGCGGCTGGAGAATCGCCGCTGGAAAATTCAGCGCGTTCTGCAGAGGAAGATTGACGGCGTTAACGGTTTGCGGCGTCATCGACCACTCTTTGCGGTCGATCTGCTTGCCTAGACGCGCGACTTGGCGATGATATTCCCATAGATTGCCGCGCCAAACATTTCCGAAGATGTCGTCAGCTTTGACTTCGTAGGCGGAATAATCTTTCCAGGTTTCCGGATAGCCGATACCGACATATAGTGTTGTGAGCTTGGCTTGCGCTTCGGCTTTCGTTGAGGGATCCATCCATGCGAGGTCGTCGATGCGCTTGCGGAAAGACGCGATGATGTTTGTCACCATCGCTTGTGCTTGGGCCTTGGCTTCCGGCGGGAAGTACCGCTGCGCATAAATTTTTCCGACTTCATCGCCGAGGTAGTTGTTAACGATGCCTACTCCGCGTTGCCAGCGCGGACGCTGCTGCGGAGTGCCGGAGAGGGTCTTGCTGAAGAAATCAAAGCGCTCGTCAACTAAAGTCTTCGGCAAAAAATTGGCGTGAGCTTCAATGAAGTGATAGACGAGCCAATCTTTCCAGGAGTCCAGCGGAGTTGAGGCCACAAGAGCAGACTCGGCGGCGAAGGCGGTAGGCTGCCAGACAATAAAGCTCTTCTGCTTGCTCAACCCGGCGGCGCGGAAGTACGCAGGCCAGTCGAGGCCCGGCGCTTTGGTGGTGAAGTCAGCTTGCTTCCAGGGATTATTGGCCTTGTGGATGTCATCGTTTTCGTCGAGACGGAGATGTTTCTCAGCGATGGCGTGCTCCAATTCGAAGATGCGGGCGGCGCGGGCGGCCGTGTCAGTAAATCCTGCGAGCTTTAACATTGCTGAAACATGGGCCTGATATTTTGTCCGGATGTCACGCATGTGCTGGCTGTCGGCCAAGTAATATTCGCGGTCCGGCAATTGCAGTCCGCCTTGCAGCAAGTAGGCGGTGTAATGTTCGGAATCGTTGAAGCTGGGAGCGACCCATAGGCCGAACAAATTAGCTGTATGGAAGTTGGTGTTATTGAGCGCGTCCACGTCTGCGCGCAAGGTTTCGCCCAGAGCGCGGGCGAGGTCATGCTTGTCCTTTATGGCGGCAATGGAGTCAAGGTGCGGTTTTATTGGGGTGAGCCCTTTGGCTTCAATCGCGGCCTCATTCATGTAGGAGTTGTAAAGGTCGGCGATCTTGCGCGAGCTGGAACCGGCAGCGCCACCGGATTTAGCAGCCTCTTCAATGAGGGCAGCGGTGCGCTTGTTGCTCAGAATGTCCAGCGTAGTGAAAGTGCCGATGCCACCGCGGTCCGGGGGAATTTCGGTGCGCTTGATCCAGTTGCCATCGGCGTATTCGTAGAAGTCGTCGCCAGGCCTAATCGTGCTGTCCATTTTGGAGACGTCAATGCCATGCTTCTCAGATGAAGGAGCGTCTTTCTTCGGCGGGTCCTGCGCCTGGGCGGCAAGCAGAGAGATAGCAATAAAAAGACAGGTACTGATGCTCGCGAATGTGAATTTGGAAAGTCTATTTGCAGGATTCATGCATTGTGCTCCAGAGCCAGGGCTATTTGGGTTCAGCGACTCTGAGTAGACTATATTTGGGTTCAGCGACTCTGAGTAGACTACTGGAAAATAAAGAAGTTAGCATTTGCCTGGGAGAAGATGCATGGATGTGTCAGATGGCTCCTACATCACGAGGCGAGTTTCTCCGATTGTCTTTCCAGCAACTCTGTGTACAATTTAAGTTCCCCCAGACGAGGCCCTAAGCAAATGTCCGCAGAGCGAATCCTTGTTGTTGATGACGAGGAAGCAATCCGGGAAATCGTGTGTTCGATGCTCACGAACGCCGGCCACCACACGCGGCAGGCATCCTCCGGCGTGAAAGCGTTGGAAATCCTTAATACAGGCGCCGAATTCGAGCTCATCCTGTCTGACTTGATGATGGCGGAGATGGACGGCATTGGGCTGCTGGAGCGAGTAAAAGAATCCTACCCGGACTTGCCGGTCATCATGGTCACGGCCGTGCACGACATCTCTGTGGCACTGGCCGCAATCCGCAACGGCGCTTACGACTACCTGCTGAAACCTTTCGAGCGCGAGCAAATGCTGGCGATGGTCAAGCGCGCGCTGGAGCATCGGCGATTGCGGCTGGAAAATCGAGCGTATCAGTCGAACCTTGAATCACTGGTGGCAGCGCGGACAGAACAGTTGCGGCAGACGATGACCGACCTGGAGCGGTCGTATGACATCACTCTTGAAGCTTTGGGCGATGCTCTCGATCTAAAAGACGCCGAGACTGAGGGCCACTCGAAGCGAGTAACCGCTTTCACTATTGCCGTTGCCAGGGCTATGGGACTGGCTGGAGACCGCATCCGCGTTATCGCGCGCGGAGCGTTTCTGCATGATATTGGCAAGATGGCGATTCCGGATGCGATCCTGCGCAAGCCAGGAGCCTTGGACGTGGACGAAAAGGCGATCATGCAGGAGCATTGCTATCGGGGATACCAGATGCTGCGAAAGATTCCCTTTCTGACTGAAGCTGCTGACATCGTCTATTCGCACCAGGAAAAATTCGATGGGACCGGTTATCCGCGTGGCCTAAAAGGTGAACAGATACCACTGGGTGCGCGCATATTTGCAGTTGCCGATACGCTGGATGCGATTACCTCTGACCGTCCTTATCGCGCGGCACAACCTACACGCGCGGCGCTGGAAGAGATCTCCAGATATTCAGGGACGCAATTCGATCCGGACGTGGTGAAGACATTTTTGTCGATGCCAGAATCGATCTGGGAAGACTTGCGAAGGCAGATCAATTCGCAGATCCACCGGTATAACTATCCGGATAAGTTCGTCAAAGCGGGTGTTTCGTAGCCTCGCAAATCAAGATCTTGAACCACAAAGACGCAAAGAACACGAAGGATCACAAAGAAAGCAATTTCCGGTAAAGTGTTCCGTAGAGAACCGCTTTCCCCGCTGAAGCCCCCTTCTTAAATACCAGACAAATTCGTCAAAGCTGGTGCGCTGCTCTGCTTCTGCACCAACTCCTCCCTGCTCTGGTACATCCAAACAAGGAACAGAGATTACGAGGTGAATCATGCGAAAAATCAGCGTTATTATGGTGCTGGCACTTGTTGCGACTGCGCCAGTCGCGTTTGCGCAAACTCAGCAAACGACACCGCAGCAGACCGATCCGCAACAACAGAGTCAGCCACCGTACAACCAGCCATCGCAGCAGACACAGCCTCAGACTCAGGTACCGCCGCCGTACAACCAACCACCACAGCAAACGCAACCTCAGACTCAGCCCCCTTACGATCCGTCACTGCAGACGCAGCCGCAAGTGCAGCCGCGCACGCAACAACAGGCTGACCAGCAGCAACAGGAAGTGGTGAGCACAAACAATCCAGGCGAGATTCCCGCGGGATCGGACCTCTTCATTCGCGCGGATGAAAACATCACGGCATCGAATGCAGACCCCGGCCGGACTTATCAAGGTACGGTCACACGACAGGTAGTCTCCTCCGATGGGCGAGTGTTGATCCCGAAAGGCACTCCGGTGCAATTGGCGGTAATGGACAACTCGGGAACAACGGGCAACAAGAATCTACAACTCGGCGTGAAGTCGATGACGGTCAATGGGAACACGTATCCAGTGACCGGTGCGCAAGCATCGACAACCACCGGGACGACCGGGAGTAAAGACCAAGGCATTGGCGCGAACAAACGGACGGCAACACATGTTGGCGGCGGTGCCGTTTTGGGTACGGTTTTGGGAGCGGTCATAGGCGGAGGCAAAGGTGCAGCAATCGGCGCAGTGAGCGGAGCAGCAGCCGGCGGCGCAGTACAAGTGTTGACCAAGGGAAACAAGATCAACGTCCCTGCTGAGACAGAAATGCAGTTCCATCTGGACCAGCCGATCCGATTACAGGGATACGGCGGAAGCAATTACTAGCAGATTTTGATCCCACCCTATCCTGCGGATAAGGGTGGGGCAGCCCCAAGCCATTTCAGGAAGTGGCTTACAATGAGGTCTCCATGAAAGGGAGGCCTCACTTTGCCTAGCGCCACTTTGACTGATTCGGAGATCGAGAAAGCACTAGCTGAACTCCCCGGCTGGACGCGCTCGGCGTCGGCCAAAGTCAGGACCATCCAGCGTGTCTTCGAGTTTTCGGATTTCGTGCAGGCGATGCAGTTCGTGAATAAGGTGGCCGAGGCGGCAGAATCCGCGAACCATCATCCTGATATTGATATCCGCTACAACAAAGTGACGATGGCGCTAACGTCGCACGATTCCGGTGGTGTGACCAATCGCGATATCAAGATGGCGAAGAAGATCAACGATATCCGGTAGCGCGTCTATTAAATCAATTGGAGATAAATGAGGCGCACCTGACTACTGGGCGGCGGGACGGACGCCGAGTGCTTGGGAGAGGCTGTCGAGGGCGGATTGAATGCTTTCCAGCTCGCGAATGGCGGCGTCATTCCATTCTTCGAAGCTTTCCGGGGCGTCGATGAAGTTTTCGGCGATGCGGCGGACGACGGCGCGTCCGCGCTCCGTGCCGACAAGCATTCCAAGGACACCCAAGCCGCCTAAGCCCAGCACCGTGATTGGCAGATACCATTTCCGCATAAAAATCGCTCTATAAAGTTGAGATGCTTAACAGACGCAATCGGTTCATGCAAAGTTCCACAATTCTGCGACATCGCGCAAGTGTTTAGTGCGATACCGCGTCAGGTATCGGATCGGAGGCCTGCAGCGTGTCTCAGTGAGCGACGTGCCTAACCTCAGCGGCTAAAGCCGGGCATTGATGCGCTGTTGCGGCACGGCTGAAGCGGTGCCCTCTCAAATCATCCTGCTTCGGCAGGGCTGAAGCCGTGCCCCTCTCAAATCCTTGTTTATCGAAAAGATTCTGTGCTTAGTCGTGAAAAAGCTCTAGGCATTTCGCCCCTGCATAGCCTGAATTCGCGATAACCCGCCAGAATGCCACATCGAAATCAGATTTGACGGGTTAGTAAGACTGAAAGAGTAATTCTGCTCAGTCCAGAGCAGCACTTGAGGGCTGAATCTCATCTAAGTAATGAATTCACCCGAATTCAATTTGAGGGTTTGATCATGACTAGACCGTTTTCCGTGAGTCGGTCCACTTCGTCCGTTCGTTTATCGCTTCTGGGCCTTTTTGCGGTTTTGGCGCTGGCAATGCCTGGCTTTGCGCAAGATCCCTATGGAGGGACTCAAAACGGCAATCAGTATCCAGTATCCCGAGGGTCGGCCTATCCGAATGGGAACAACGGGCCGTACGGCTCCTACAATGCACCCAACGCGATCCCCGAGGGCACGCGATTTATCGCCGTACTGGACGACAAGCTGGAGACACAGAAGATCCAACCGGGCAAGAAATTCAAGCTGAAGCTGGCCGAAGACTTAATGTCGCCAAACGGACAGGTGATCCCTCGCGGCAAGAAGATCAAGGGACACGTCAGCAACGTAGACCGCGGATTTCACGGGCGCATCCTGCTGAGCTTCGACGAGATCGAGACCAAGCACGGCTGGGTGCCACTGGTAGCGACGGTGACCGGCGTCCCCGGCGAGCATGGAGTGAACCAGACGACCGGCAATGAGGGCGAGATCGAGCGTCGCGGAGCAGACAAGCGCCGGGCGATCGAATCGGCGGCGATCGGTGCGGGCGTGGGAGCGGTAGCGGGCGGGGTTGCTGCGGGAGGCAAAGGCGCAGCGATTGGAGCGGCGGCAGGTGGAGCGCTCGGCGCCGGAGCGGGTATCCTGACAGACCGCGACCTCACGCTGAATAAGGGAACGCAGTTGGAGCTGCAACTCGACAGGCAGCTGGTGGTTCCACAGTAGAATTATTGTGCTCGACAGATAGGCGGCCATAGCGGCCGCCTTTTTTGTTGCAAGTTCTCTTTCCTGCGGCGTTCGTATAATTAAGACCGCTACTCTGGAGGACGATCCTATGAAAACTACTGCATCGGTTGTATTGATTTTTCTGCTCACAATTGGCGCTGTCGCGCAATCAGAGAGGCCCGCTATCGCTCCACAGAGCAATACAGTTGTGGTGGGAGCGGATGGCAAATTTGAATCTGCTCCGGACACGGCAGTGCTTCAGTTCAATATCGCCGCGCAGGACAATACCTCAGAGGCCGCATACGCGGCGGCATCGAAGGCCGCCGACCGGATGCGACAGGCGCTGAAGGCTAATGGGATCGATCCGAAATCAGCCGAGCTGACGCAATATTCGCTTCAGCCGATGTATGACTATAAGTCACCGAAGCGGCGTGTGGTCGGGTTTCGAGTGACAACAAGCGTTAGCTTGAAGTTGAAAGACTTCAGCAAAGTCGGACCGCTACTGACGGCATTGTCGTCGATCGAAGAAACAGAAAACCAAAGTGTGAATTACACCTTGGAGAACATTGATGCAGCCAAGACAAAGGCTGTGGAGGATGCATTTCAGCGCGCAAAGGCGTCAGCGCAGACAATCGCAAGGGCTAGCGGTCGAGTGCTGGGTGAATTGAATTATGCGTCAGTCGACACTTTTGAGAATTTCCCGATTCCAAGGCCGATGGGCAGGGTGATGACAATGGGAGCGGAAGCTAAGGCAGCGCCCACCGAAGAGTTCACTCCGCAGCAAATCACGGTGACTGCTCACGTGAATGCGATGTTTTTGTTGAAATAGCCGAGAGCATTGGCCCTCGGCTAGAAGCTAGGGAACGCGCGGAAAAGGGGAAAGCTGCGGCGGCGATGAACCTGGTTTATCGAGGATCCGATATCGCTGCGGTGTGTTGGAGACGTAGCGATTGGTGGTGTCGATGCGGCTGATGTCGAGATCCAGAGGGCGCTGCAAAATCATCTCAACCGATGAACCCGATTCGATGCGGACTTCATCGCCGCGGGTCAGCATCGCAGTGGCAACGCCTACGGCGGCACCGATGCCCCCGCCGATCAGTCCACCTTTTACTCCGCGTGAGAGTCCACCGATCAGGACACCGGTTCCGGTAGTGGTGGCGATAGTACCGGCGTCGCGTCCCTTATTTCCGTCGGCGCGAACCGTTCCCTCTTTGTCCTTAACTTTTTGCGAGTCACTGCTGTCAGAACTCTCGAGCGAGCCGGGCATCGTGACGGTATACCCGTTGGGATAAACCAGCGTGGTGAAATGCAGGAGCAGCTCTGCGCGTCCTTTCACGCGGCCGGAGCGCTTCACGCTGTCCACAACACCCTGGACAAAAGTTCCCGCTGGAATCACTACCCTGCCGTTCTCGACTACCGGAAATGTGCTTTCCAGGAAGACGCCGTCGCCGGGCTTAGCATTTCGGCTGGAGACGCTGTTCTTCAATACCAGCAAGACCTTTGTCCCCGAAGGGACAGTGACGATCTGAGGAGCAGGATCAGGCTGGTTGACGGGCTGCGAAAAGCCCTGGGTAGATGGCCGCGCGGCCGCGGGTGTGGGTGATGCCGGACTGGGTGCCGCTGCCGGCTGCGATTGGGAAAACGCCGATGCAACCAAGAGGAAAGTGCAAGAAGCCGCAAACAACTTACGCATTTGTTGTGCTCCGTCGGGGGGGGTTATTGGAAACACCTTAGACACTTACTTTAAACCTAATCACCTAGAATTGTTGCGGAAATGTTTGCGATCTCTACTCCGCAAGGGCCCTTGCTCATCCGGTGAAATCGAGAGCTGGTTCTGTCCAATTGCCATCTATTCTTTCCTGCGTCTCATCTCAAAATGCATTGTCCGCAAGACTCTCAACCACGGAGAAAATACATGAAAATCGAAAGCCTGCAGGAACTATTCATAGACGAACTAAAGGACTTGTATTCGGCAGAAAACCAGATCATCAAAGCGCTTCCCAAGATGATCAAGAACTCGAACTCTGATGAGCTACGCAGCGCATTTGAGGAACATCTGGAACAGACTAAGGGCCATGTAGAACGTCTCGACCAGATCTTCGATGAGCTTGATGCCACTGCCCGAGGCAAGAAGTGCAAAGGCATGGAAGGGCTTCTGGAAGAAGGCAAAGAACTTATGGAAGAAGATGTAGAGCCGGAAGTCCTGGATGCTGGCCTCATATCCGCAGCCCAGCGCGTAGAACATTACGAGATCGCCGCCTATGGCACGGTCCGCACCTATGCTGAGTTGCTGGAGATGGATAACGCTGTAAATCTGCTTCAACAGACTTTGGATGAAGAGAAAGAGACAGACAGAAAGCTGACCAGTATCGCCGAAAGCGTGAACGTGGAAGCGGTTGAAATGGAAGGTGAAGAAGAAGACCAGGAAGACGTCGCTTAGTCCACATCGATTCTGAGTGTAAAAAGCGAGCCCACTAAGGGCTCGTTTTTTTGCCGTGCAGGGTGCATACAATGTGTCAACATACGATTCATGAAGATCAAAGCAATCATTACCGGAGCAACGGGCATGGTCGGGGAAGGTGTACTGCTTGGGTGCCTGAACCATCCCGATGTAGAACAGGTTTTGGTCATCAATCGAAAGCCGGGAGGAGTGTCGCACCCGAAACTGCGCGAAATCATTCAAACTGATTTTTTTGATCTGGCTCCCATTGAGCCGCAATTGATTGGATACAACGCTTGCTTTTTTTGTCTGGGTGTATCGTCCGTCGGCATGAGCGAAGAGGAATATAAACGCACTACCTACGACCTCACACTGAATTTCGCGCAGCTGTTAGCGAGACTTAACCCGGAGATGACCTTTTGCTACGTCACGGGTGCGGGTACCGACAGTAGTGAACAAGGACGAGTTGCATGGGCACGTGTAAAGGGCGCTACCGAAAACTCCTTGATGCGGTTATTCAAACAGTCGTACATGTTCCGACCCGGCTTTATGAAAGCTACGCCGGGCCAGAAAAATGTCAAAAGTTACTACAAGTTTTTTGCCTGGCTCTATCCCATAGGTCGGGCACTATATCCTGCGGGCTTTTGTACCTTGCAGGAGGTGGGGCAGGCTATGATCAATGCTGTTAGCAAGGGCTATCCTAAGAAAATCCTAGAAGTGAAGGACATTGTTAACTTGGCAAAAGCTTGATGCACGCTGCCTATTGAGCGGACTACATTCCTTGCTCGTCCGCGGTTGGGCCGTAGATTGAAGGAACGGGGACACCATTGAGACGCAAATAGACCCCAAGTTGCGCGCGATGGTGGATGTTGTGGTTCATCACCCAGGTGCGCAGGACGGCCGCCTTGGGAATGGTGAAGAGGGTTTGTCCGCCGGCCTTCAGCGACCATGGCTTGGACATGAGGTCATCGCTGGCGGCGGCTATGGCGGCGCGTCCTTCGGCGAGATTCTTGTCGAACATTTCCAAGAGTTCTTTCCGGGAGTTTGCCTGCGGAGTTGTTACCTTGCTGCCATCGGTGGGAGCAATGTCGATGGAGTCCTGCTGAAGGCCAAAGACCGCCCAGCTAGGGAGGTTCGCGAGATGGCTGGCAAGATGTCCCATAGAAAACGATTTGTCATGCGGCTTCCAGCCGAACTTCTCTTCCGGCACGCGTTCGAGAGTCTTTCGGGTGCTGGCCATCTCCATATCGAATTCGGGTAAGAGTGCGTCCTTCAATGCCATATAGTCCTCCAAAGGTTTTGATTGTACTGGATTCGTAGATTCCGTTGGCCTTGAAGGCAGGAGATAGCGATGCGTACTACCCGTTGGATTTGATCGAAGACACCAGGAGAATGTTTAAGGAGAAAGGCTTCAAGATCAGAGTGGACGTGATTCCCCATCACACCCACGACTACTACTCGGACAGCTACCGCGTGAACCAGAACGTGTGGGAGTTCTTAACGCAGAGCGAAATGAAAGAAACGCATTTTCAGGAATCCCAGCCGCAGTAAACTGCGCCCTACCAAAATAGTGCCCCGGCGACTTCTGACGGTGGAGGACGTAAAAGCCTAGTAAAACCTCTTTCTGATTTCTTTAATACCCTTGGGTGAATTTTTGTCGAGCAAGAAGTACTTGGCGCTAGTGCTCGCCTTGTCAAAAATCACAAATCCGCTCTCATCAGAGGGGGTCCCACTTAACGCAGTCAGCACCGTAAAATTTTTGGAGTCGCCGCTTACACGCAGATTAAACTTCCAAACTGAGTTGTGTACCTGGCCTGCTAAGCGGTAGCGTTGGGTCCGCTTCACTTTTTCCTGACCAGCGAGCCCAAACAGTCCTTGAGGCATCTCTTCAGTAGTAATTTCTATATCAACGAGTAGATTATTGCCCTCGCGAGTGACCGGGGCTTCGCCAAAAGGAAACTCCCAAGTCCCCTCCAATGGGAAAACAATTGGTCTGAGCAAAGCTTCTCCCATTTCTACAAAAATTCCGCGGGCGGAATGCGAAGCCGAGAGAATTTCTTCATATTTTGATAACTCAAGTTTCCGATTACTCTCAATCTGAGCAAAAATGCTGTCAACCCGAGCGTCGTGGGGTTCGAGATTCATAGCGTGCTTCAGGGTCGCTCGCGCCTCTAGCTCCATGCCAGCTTCTAAGAAAGTCTGGCCCAGATTGGCCGATGCGAGCGTTTCTCCAAGAGCGATCGCTTGACGATAGCGATCAACTCCGCTTATGGGGAGCGCACAATCCATACACATCAATGCGAGATTATGGATGGCTCCGGCCTCCTCAGGTGCGTTCTTAACAAGAGTGTCGAAGTGGTACAAAGCCAACTTTTCTAAGTGTTGAGCATGGTAGTCCAGCCCCAACGCAAATCTGATTGGGGCCTGTGGATGTTCGTGCAGCAAATACTCCGCAATGGCAAAGCGCTCTTGGAGCCGCCCTGCCCCCTTCATTACTTCGTACAATTTGACCAGTACATCAGATCGCTGGCTGCCGTTTGAATACTTGAGGGCGCTCTCTAGAGCAACTTCACATCTCTCCCACTTCTTGAGACCGACGAAACACTCAGCGGTTCTGAGCAAATAGGAAACCTTTTCCGTGCCAATAGCAAGGTCTGACGCTCTTTGGAAAAAACCCAATGCCTTCTCATATTCTTTGTAGTGTAGATAACAGAGTCCGGTTGCTAGCAGAGGCTCGGGGCTGTCAGGATTGGCATCGCAAAGCGTCAGGAGATTATCGAGTCCGCTTGCAAATCCAGCGGTGAATCGAGAGCGCTCCCGAAGACATTCCCAACCGATGAGCGTCATGGTTCCAGCCTTACCGTTGTTGATAAGACTTCGACCGGATTCGTAGGCTTGAGCTTCTACATCCCACAGGCCCCCGTCTATCGCGTTTTTCATTTGTATGAAAATTTCGATAAGACTGTCTGACGGCTTCTCCTCAGTTTGTGCTGACTGAGAACTCGTTTCCTCAACTTTCAGGTCATTTCCGACTGGTTGTTCGGGCGCGATCTGCGAAACAGTGATTTTCACTTCTGTACCAGATGCTTTTGCAACTATGTCCGAAATCATTTGATTCAGTTTTGTCAGGGTTGATGTGAAATTGGAGGGATCGAAGACGATGTATTCCAAATCTCCCTGCAATCCAAAAGTTTCAATTCCACTCTCAATCAGCAAAATAATCTGCTTGTTTGACTTTACAGCGTAACCAAGTTCTTGCAGGACCCAAGCCGGCGCCGACCACGTCGCAACCTTTGTCTTTGAGAAAATGAATGCAGCTCTCCGGCGAAATCCTTCAGGAGGTTCCACAATTGGATGGCGCGTTGTAAATATGCCAACAAACACCTGCGCATCATCGATCATCCGCTGAACCTTGATAGAAACACTTTCAACTTCAGCGCGTTGCGCAGTTTCTGCAATAAACCCAATTGATTGTGGGGATTCCAAGAAGCTCAACAGTGGCCGAATTCGATCCTCATCTTTCGGATCGAAGCTCCTTGCAACGAAAGCCTTGACTAACGGCATGACCACCTCAAGCGAACCAGTTGTCCTGCAATTTGACGTTTGTGACGCGCAAAAACAGCTCTGGATGCGTATCAGCATAAAGCAAAAGGTTCGGTTTCCCGAACCTTTTGTCTTAATATGCCTAGACTTTTAGAACCTGTTCCAAAGGAACTGGTTATAGACATCATGGTGGTATTGGACTTCAGGGGCCTTCACGAAAGTCCCGAGCAATCGGGGACAGCGGTCTGCGGCGGCCTGTTTCAAGTCTGCATATCGCCCCTTTACATCGCCGCCCAGCATCTTGGATGTCCACGACGAGTCGCGGAAATGTTCCAGCGCGGTGTAAATGTTGTCGGGCAGATATCGTTCGGCCTGGCGAAGGTTCTTGATCTTGGAAGTCTGTCCGTCAATGCCGCTTTTGAAGACTGAATACATGACCATATAGGGATTGGCGTCGGGACCGACGGAACGGACCTCGACGCGCATGCTCTTGTCATTGCCGATGGGAATGCGCACCATGGAGCCGCGGTCGGTGGCGGAGGCCTTGATCTGGTTAGGCGCCTCAAAGTGCGGATCGAGCCGGCGATATGCATTCACGCTGGCGTTGAGCATGAGGCAGATGTCATTCGCGTGTGTGAGGATGCGGTCAACGAAAGACCATCCAAGTTGGCTTAGCTTCTCCTCTCCTTTTGCGTCCCAAAAAAGATTCTTTCCACCTTTGCTGATGGAAACGTTGGTGTGCATGCCGTTGCCGTTCACGCCAACCACCGGTTTGGGCAAGAATGAGGCCGTCATTCCCATGCGGGTGGCGACTTGCCGGCAGATCAGCTTGTAAAGCTGGATCTGGTCGGCAGCAGCAACAACTTCGCCGTAGCTGTAATTGATCTCGAATTGCGAGGGCGCAACTTCAGGGTGGTCCTTTTCATTCTCGAAGCCCATCGCGCGCTGGACTTCGGCACTGGTATCAATGAAAGTGCGGAGCGGATCGCCGGGCAGCGAATGGTAATACCCGCCGGTGTTCACGTATTCGAATTTTCCCGTCTCGTGATAGTTCTGCTCGGCGTCTGCGCCCTTGAAGATGAAGCCTTCGATCTCATTCGCCGCGTTCAGCGTGTAGCCTTCCTTGGCGTGGAGGTCATCAGCAAACTGCTTGAGGACGCCACGGATGTCGGCGCTATAAGCGGTTCCGCCCTTGTCAGTGACTTCGCTGAAGACAAGCACCTTGCCAGGGCCAAAGAAATCGGACGGAGCCCAATAGAAAGCGCCCCAATCGATGGTCAGACGGAGATCACTCTCGCGCTGCGCAGTGAAGCCGCGAATGGACGAACCGTCAAAGGTGAGGTTGTCCCAATTCTTGACGAGAAATTTCTTGTCGTAATCGAGCATGTGCAAGCGGCCTTCGAGGTCGCTAAAGAGCACGGTGACGGCCTTGATGCGCTTTTCATCGGTAAGATACTTGATACGCTCTTCCTGGATCTTGCCCGGGGCGACACGCTTTTTCCGCTGCTCTTTGGCCTGTAGGTTGAGCGATTCCAGTTCCTCGTAGGAAAGCTCCAGGAAATTACGTAGCTCTGTCGACATGGTTCTCCTCAATAAAGGCGAGTTGGGAATTTTTGGGGTGTAAACAATGTAAATGATATTCCAACAAAATGCAGGTTGCACTAAGGCGAATGCAAGTTGAGAATACTGGTCAAGCCGCTTCCCGCAAAATTCATTGTTTTTATGAGGGCGATAAGCGGAAATTATAGGGAGCTGGCAGCTCTTAGCTCTTAGCCGTTAGCTTAACCTCAACAAGGCACGAATGGATTTTGATCAGCTCAATTCGTTTATAGAAGTTGAGGCGCCATGCGGGCGTGAGCGAAGCGGGAGCCCGCAGCCGAAATCCCGAGTGTAACGAGGGATCAGCGTAGCAAAAATAAGATGGATTTTGACCAGCTCAATTCGTTTATAGAAGTGGCGAAGCACAACAGCTTCTCGCGCGCGGCGGAGAAATGTTTCCGCACGCAGCCGGCGATCTCGTCGCAGATCCGCGCGCTGGAAGATGAGGTTGGCGCAAAGCTGTTTGACCGCTCAGGGGGAAAAGTTTCGCTGACTGCGGCAGGCAAGGCTTTTCAGAAATACGCGGAAGATATGATGGAAAGCAAGCGCCGAATCATCTCGTCCATGGCGGAGATGGAGCGAATTCCCCGAGGCGAGATCGTTGTCGGCGCCAATGAAGGAACGTGTCTTCATGTTCTGCCGGAAGTATTCGGGGAATTCAAGAAGCTGTATCCGAACGTCGCCGTGGGGATCAAGCGCTCTGAGCGGATTCGCATATTGGAATCAGTGATCGACAACTCGGTGGATTTCGGCGTGGTGTCTATGCCGGTGGAGGATTCGCGTTTCACGGTGAAGGTGATCCATCGCGACGAACTGGTAGTGATCGCGCCTCCCGACCATCCCATCATGAACGACAAGAAGCAGGTGGCGATCCAGGACGTGGTGAAGTTTCCGCTGTTGCTGCCAAAGTTCGGCAAGACACGAGACGCTATCGACGAGCTTCTGCACGCGCGCAAGTTGAAGCCGAATGTCTCCATGGAGTTGGATTCGAGCGAGTTGCTGAAACGGTTCGTGGCGGCGGGAGTGGGGATCGGCTTTATTGCGCGATCAAACGCACTAAGCGACATCAAAGCCAAGATCCTGGCCGCTCTTCCCATCGCCGACGCGCAGATCAAGCGCGATCTTGCACTCGTCTTCCGCAAAGACAAGGCGCTGAGCCGCGCAGCGCTGGCGTTCATTGATATCGCGGTAAAGATCAAGGCAGCGGAAGCGAAGGCGTAGATTCGCGCCCAACCTCTCTCCCGCTTGAAAGTTGCGTGGATTTTTACACACGCGCCGGAAATTTTCTGTTAGTTTATTTATTCCGTAAAAATCATTGTTCCGCAGCAGGAGGACTCAATCATTGGGCGTTGACATGGTTCCCAAGCAGATGTTTTTGACGAAAGGCGTAGGCAAGCACAAGGAGCGCTTGACATCCTTTGAGCTCGCATTACGCGACGCGGGAATCGCCGCCCAGAACCTGGTCCGTGTCTCTTCGATCTTTCCACCGAATTGCAAATTGCTGTCGCGTCGTGAAGGGTTGAAGTACCTGCATCCGGGTGAAGTCGTCTTCGCCGTGGTCGCAGAAACATCGACTCACGAACCGCATCGTTTGATCGCGGCGAGCATAGGCGTTGCCATCCCTACCGATC
This sequence comes from Acidobacteriaceae bacterium, assembly GCA_025462925.1. Taxonomy (GTDB): domain Bacteria; phylum Acidobacteriota; class Terriglobia; order Terriglobales; family Acidobacteriaceae; genus JAICLA01. The sequence continues at coordinate 220 of JAOAPL010000300.1, read as the reverse complement.
GCAACACCTATGGATATCTCAGCGAGCACCATTGCTACGGAATGTCGGAAGACCAAGCCGGCGATTACGCCGAGGAACTCGCAGCGGAAATGCTGGCGACAACCCTGGATGTCGATTTCGATCCGGACACGTCATGGGATGAGAAGAAGCAGATCTATAGGCTGTCGAACAAAATCGTGCGCACGGCGAATATCACGCAGACAGCGGTGGGCGATAAGCG